>DASUMC010000041.1:0-8279 GCA_036277855.1 Actinomycetota bacterium | reverse complement strand
CGAGCTTCGCGCGCGCCTTGCCGAACTGCATCACGCGCCCGCCGCCACCCTGCGACTGGTTCATGATGAAGATGAACGCGCCGACGATCAGGATCACGGGGATCAGCTGGAACAGGAACCCGACCAGTGCCGATCCCTTCTGTGGGTCGGCCGAGATGTCCACGCCGTTCTTCTGGAGATCCTCCGTCAGCGTTTCCTCGGTTCCCTGGACGTAGGCGACGCGGTACGGGCTCCCGTCGGAGAGCTCGCCCTCGATCACGCCGTCGCCCAGCAGGAAGGTCGCGGTGGCGACGTCGCCGGCGGCGACCTTGCTCTGGAACTGGCTGAACGTGAGCTGCTCGGAGGTCGCGCCCTGGTTGGCGAACAGCAGGAAGAGCCAGATGGCCGCGAGGGCGACCAGAACGTAGATCGCCGGACCGCGGACGAGCCGCCGGTAGGGCGACCCGGGGTCGGTAGCCAGGAGATGTGCTCCTTTCGAAAACGTGCGGACCGGGGAGACGCCACGGGGCCCGCGCGTCTCCCGACGGCCCGAGCCCTGCGCGATGGTAGCACCTGGGTTGGCTTGTGCCGATACCCCGATCAGCGGATGCCGCTGTCCACCAGCACATCCGCACGTACGACCTCGCCCGCGCGCACTTCCACCCGGACCGGCTTCACCGACCGCGCGGGGTCCTCCTCGATCGACGCGGTCAACAGGTAGCTCCCGGGGGCGACGTCGATCGTGAACGCACCGTCGTCGCCGCTCACCGCGCTCGCGAGCTCGTTGCCGTCCGCGTCCACGACACGCACCGGCACCCCGGCGAGCGGACGGCCCGGACACGGGCTCTCGGTGGTCTCCACGGGACACGTCGGCGCGAGCACGACCGAACCGTTGATCGTGCCGAGCCGCTCGTCCGAACCCTCGCTCGATCCCCGAGCACAGGCGGCGAGGAGCGTGAGCGACAGGACCACGGTGACGACCGGGACACGCTTCACGACGCTTGGACGCGCCCGGTGCCGCTCGCGTTCCTGCGGGTTCGTCTTGGCTCAGACGTCGGTGTATGCCTCGGGCTTGAGGAGCCCCACGTACGGGAGGTTTCGGAAACGTTCGGCGAAGTCGAGACCGTACCCGACGACGAAGTCCGGCGGGATCTCGAAGCCCACGTACTTCACGTCCAGGTGGACCCGTTGGATCCCGGTCTTCTTCAACAGCGCGCACACCTCCAGGCTCGCGGGACGACGGCCTCGAAGGTTCTTCAGCAGGTAGTTGAGCGTGAGCCCCGAGTCCACGATGTCCTCGATCAGCAGGACGTGACGCCCCTCGAGATCGTGGTCCAGGTCCTTGAGGATCCGCACGACGCCCGAGGTCTTGGTGGCGGCCCCATACGACGCGACCGCCATGAAGTCGACCTCGAGCGGGATCCGGATGTGGCGCGAGAGGTCGGCCATCATCACGAAGGCGCCCTTGAGGACCCCGAGCAGCAGGAGCTCGCGTCCCTCGTAGTCGCGTGTGATCTGCTCGCCGAGCTCGCGGAGCTTGTCCTGGATCTGTTGCTCCGTGATCAGGATGCGCTCGATGTCCCGCTCCCGCGCATCGCCCGCCGCATCGACGGACGGATCGTGAACGGCGTTCTCGAGCTCCGACAGTACGATCCGGCCTTCCATCTCGCCCCCCTTCACTCCCGGCCCTCGGGGGAAGTGCGAGAGAGGGAAACATACTCCCGCTCGCGTCTGGCCGTCGATCCGTTCGGGAGGTCCCGGCGCCGGCCGGGACGGCCCCGGGCGAGATCCAGGATCGATCGCACCGCCTCCCGCGTCCAGGGCGCCGCGTCCTCCGACCCCATGATCCGGTAGAGGCCGAGTCGGACGACCCGGGTCGCGAGCGGCTCGGGCAGCGCAAGGAGGCCGGCGACGTCGAACCGCAGCTGGTCGGGCGGACCGCTCACGACTCGATCGAACGCGTGCAGAGCGGATGTGTCCAGCTCCCACCGATCCTCGCGCAGCAGGTCGGCGGACCGCGCGATCGGCCGTTTGACCTCTCGCCCGGTGGCGCGCTCGATCGCCGGGATCACGCGCAGGCGGACCGCGTTGCGCAGCTGTCTCGTGTCCCGGTTCGTCGGGTCGACGCGAGGGCGGAGATGGAGCGCCCGGCAGAACGCCTCGACCTCGGCCCGCTCCACGTCGAGGAGCGGCTGCGCGGGCGCCGACCCTCCGTGCCTCGTCCCACCCGGCCAGATGCCGCCGACCGCCTCGAGCCCCCCGCCGCGGATCAGGTTCATCAGGACGGTTTCGGCCTGGTCGTCGAGGGTGTGACCCTCGGCGATCGTCGGTGCCCCGATCGCGCGGCGGACTTCGTTCGCGGCCTTCATGCGGGCGGCGGTCGCCCACGCCTCGACGGAAACGCCCTTGGCCGGAGCATCGTCGGCCGACCGGAGATGGAACGGCACGCGCAACCGCTCCGCGAGCCGTGCGACGTACGCGCCCTCCTTCGCCGCGCCGGGCCGGAGCCGATGATCGAAGTGGAAGACCTCGAGCCGGATCCGGAACAGCCTGCGGAGGTACCACAGGGAATAGAGCAGGCACACCGAATCCGGGCCACCGGAGACGCAGACCAACACGACATCCCCCGGCCGGAACATCTCGTGCTCGCGGGCCGTCCTGGTCACCCGTTCGAGCACGCGGGCGACGGCCGGCGAGCGGCGCATCAGCCCTTCGCGACCCTCCCCACCCACCGGGCCGGATCGGCGATCTCCTCGGGGGTCGGCAGGTTGGCCTCGTCCAGCCAGACGCGGTTGAAGCCGTCCATCCCGGCCACGGTGACCACGTCGCGGACGAAGCGTTCTCCCGAGGCGTATTGCTTCGCCTTGGTCTCGAAGCCGATCGCCTGTTGGAACACCTTCTCCACCCCCCCGCGCGAGCGTCGGCGTTCGCGCAGGGCCTTCTGCATCCGATCGAGATCGTCCACGCGGCCCTCGGTCACCTCGTTCATCACGAAGGTGGCATGACCCTCCAGCAGGGTCATCAGGGCCTGCATGCGGGCGAAGAGCGCCCGCTGCTCGTCGTTCATGATGAGCAGGATCCCGTTCATGCCGCGCCAGTCCGCGCCGCGCCGGACCGCGTCGACGGCTCGCCGCAGCTGGGCGACCACCTCGCGAGAATCGATCTGCACGGTGTGCACGTAGCGACCGATCAGCCCCTCCAGGTGCGGACGGAGCCAGGGGGTCGCGCCGAACTGGACCCGGTGGGTCACCTCGTGGATCGCGACCCACAACCGGAAGTCGCGGCGCGGGAGCTCGAACCGACGCTCGACCTCGACCAGGTTCGGGCCGACGAAGTAGAGCAACCCGTCGTCGTCGGGCGGCAGGAACGCGTCGTACTGCCCCAGCACCTTGCGTGAGACGTAGCCGAGGAGCGCGCCGATCTGCGCGCCGAGAGCCTTACGGCGCAGATCGGATCTGGGTGCCCCCTCGGGGAGGACGCGTTCGGCCAGCGGTTCGAGGAGGCGTTGGAGCCCCCTGGCGTTCGCGTTCACCCACTCCCCTCGGGACATGAGCCACGCGCGCGCCCTGGGGGCACCGGCGCTCGAGAGTCCGGTGAACTCCTCGATCAGCGTCTCGGCGTACGGCACGACCTCCGCAAGGTCCTCCCGCATCCGGGCGCGTTCGACCGAGGGGGTGGGCGGACCAGACCCTCCGACCCGTCGCCCGGTCTGGCTGACCGTTCCCCAGTCGATGAGCGCGGCGGCGCGAGAACCCATAGACCAGTCGATGGTGGCCTCCATGGCCGAAGAGGGCCTAGCCCTCGGCCTTCTTGCGGGCTGCGATCATCGCCGCGCGCCGAGCTTGGCCCTCGGCGACGCGTCGGTCGGTCCCCTTTTCGAGCAGCTCGGCCAGGACGCGATCGAACGTCTCCTGGTCCAAGCTCACGTCCGCGTGGGCGGCGGCGGGCGCGGCCGCCGGTGTAACCGCCGGAGCGGCCGGAGCGGCGGGTCCGGCAGGTGTAACCGCCGGAGCGGCCGGAGCGGCGGGTCCGGCAGGTGCAGCCGCCGGAGCGGCAGGTGCAGCCGCGGGAGCGACAGGTGCGGCGCCCGGGGCGGGTGGCGCCGGGGCCGGAGCGGGAGCGGCGGCGGCAGCAGGTCCCCCGGCAACGGCCGGCGCGATCACGGGCGGTTGCACGATGATCGGCGTGCCGATCACCTTGACGGGCCGGCGTACCTCCCCGTCGGGCTGCATCCTGGGCACCCGGACCGACCTGCGTGTCTGCTCGTCGGTCTGGAACCGGGGGGCGAGACGCATGTACCCGAAGACGATCGCGACCGTGAGCACGATCCCGAGCAGCGCGAGCAGCTCGGCCGCGTTGAAGACCCAACCGCCGTTGTTCAGGACGGGGGTGACGGTGGGGTCGACGCTCACCTGGCCGAGCACGGCGGCGATTCTAGCAAGAGGGGCTCGTGATCCCGCCAACGTTGCCGGACGCGACTGGAGCCGGAGAGGGGATTCGAACCCCTGACCTACCACTTACGAGGCGGTTGCTCTGCCTGACTGAGCTACTCCGGCGAACGGCAGGGAGTCTACGAAGCACCCGCGGCCGCTGGCACCCGAAGGGCGAGGCGGCGGCCCCCGTCCCGCGCTCCGAGCCTCGTCTGGGATGATGCGGCGTCATGACGGGAGGAAACGGGAGCGGTGGAGCACCGGGCGTCGCTCGCGTGATGGTCGGAACGGACCGCTCCGAGACCGCCGAGCGGGCCGTGCGATGGGCGGCCGCGTTCGCGGACGCCTACTCGGCGGAGCTCCACGTCGTGCAGGTGGTGATCCCGCTGCATCCCGCGGACACCGAGCACGGGTCGGCCGAGGTCACGAGGGCCCGCGCCGCCGCCGACGAGCTTCAGACCTACGCGACGACGATCGCGGGCGGGCGCGGCTTCGCCCACGTGGTGATCGACGACGATCCGGCTCTCGCGATCGTGCACGCGACGGAGGAACACGACATCGACGTCCTCGTTGTCGGCAACGCGGGAATGGCGGGCCGCAAGGAGTTCCTGCTTGGCAACGTTCCGAACCGGATCAGCCATAACGCGCGGTGCACCGTGATCATCGTGAACACGACGCCAGACGGCGAGGCCACGACGGTCACGCGCCCGTCCACGACGATCCGCTCGAGCGCGGTCGAGACCCCGACCGAGCCGCACCTGATGGCGCGCGGGACCAAGATCGGCACGGTCTTCGCCAAGCACGGACTGAAGGAGCTGTTCGGCCGGCCCGACGCCGACGGTGCCGTCGGTCGCCGTCGGCAGGCCAAGCGGCTGCGGAGCTCGCTCGAGGAGCTCGGGCCCACGTTCGCGAAGATCGGCCAGATCCTGTCGACGCGACCGGACCTGATGCCGCCCGAGTTCATCCAGGAGCTCGCGACCCTGCAGGACAACGTCCCGCCCCTGACCGAGGAGCAGGTCGTCCGCGTGATGGAGCAGGAGCTCGGCGTCCCGTGGGAGGACGTCTTCGAGACGATCGACCCGCGACCCCTGGCGGCGGGGACGATCGCGCAGGTGCACCGCGCGACGCTCGCGGACCACACCCGGGCCGTCGTCAAGGTGCAGCGTCCCGACGCGAAGGAGCAGATCGAGCAGGACCTCGCCCTCCTGGAGGTGTTCGCCGAGAAGGTGGCCGAACGCCCCGGCCTCAAGCAGGTGGTGGACATGGAGGCGGTGTTCGAACACCTATCGGAGTCCCTGCATCGCGAGCTCGACTTCCGGCGCGAGGCCGAGAACATCGAGCGGATGGGCTCGGTGATCACCGACTACTCTCGGCTCCGGGTGCCGGTGGTGCACGCGGAGTACTCGACCTCCCGGCTCCTGGTGATGCAGGACATCGGAGGCGGGCCGGCCGCCTCGGCACCCGAGGGGCCGGCACGCAGGGAGGCGGCGCGCCAGCTGCTCGAGTCCTTCTACAAGCAGATCCTCGTCGACGGCTTCTTCCACGCCGACCCGCACCCCGGGAACCTGATGTGGCAGCCGGACGAGGAGACGCTGTACTTCCTCGACCTCGGCATGATCGGCGAGGTCGGACCCGACCTGCGCGAGCACATGATGCTGCTCCTGATGGCGTTCTGGCAGCAGGACGTCGGGTTCCTGACCGACGTGACGCTGATGCTCACGGGCGCGATCAACCGGACGGACCTGGACGTCGAGGCGTTCCAGGAGGAGCTCGGCGCGCTCATGGCCCGGAACCGCGGCGTCTCGATCAAGGAGATCCAGCTCGGGCCGGTCCTGCAGGAGATGACCGAGATCGCGCTGCGGCACGACGTCGCGCTCCCGGCGTCGCTCACGCTGACGGCGAAGGCACTGGCGCAGATGCAGCTTGCCGCGGCGACGCTGGATCCCGACGTCGACCCGTTCGACGTCGCGGGCAAGTTCCTGATGCGCAACCTCGTGCGTGGGATGGGAGCCAAGCTCGACCCGAAGACGCTCTTCTATCAGGCCCAGCGGTTCAAGGTCCGCTTCGAGAAGGTGGTCGAGGCGATCGAACGCCTGATCGGCGCCCGCCCCGGACAGAAGCTCGAGGTGAACTTCCGGGCGGCGTCGCTCGAGACGACGATCCGCCGGGCGGGTCGTCGCCTGGCGATCTCGCTGACGGCCGGCGCGGCGATCCTGGCCACGGCGCTCACCGCCGTCTCCTCGGACCGAGTCGCCAGGTGGGTGCCGGTGGCCTTCGGCGTGATCTCCGCGGGACTGCTCCTCGCGCTGCTGGTGGACCTGATCCGCAAACGCGGCTAGCGCGCGTCGGTCAGGTCGACCTCACCGCCCTTGGACGTGAGCGTGGTGTGCAGCTCCTCCGTGCTCGCTTCCGACTTGCCGCCCTTGCGGATGCTGCGCAGGACCATCTTCTCCAGCACGAACGCGATCACGGCCATCACGACGCCGACCATCCACCGCTCGACCCTGCGCCAGAGGCTCCTCGGCCTGCTCCGTTCGACGGTCACGCCGACCCCCGACGGGGCTGGCCCACGGCCACGAACACGATCCCCCACGCCAGCGCGAGCCACGCCCACGCGGGATCGAACGCGCCCACGTAATCGGAGAGCAGCAGCGAGGCCAGGCCGAGCCCGGCGCCCGTCACGCCTACGATCCACACCGCGATCCGTCGACCGGGCAGACGCAGCGCCGCCGAGAGCGCGGCCAGCGGCAGCGACAACGCGTAGGTCGCCATCCCGCTGTAGTGGTGGAACTCGACGTGAGGGTCGAGCGAAGAGCCGTTGCGTTGGAGCTCGGATTGGGTGAGCGCGTAGGCCACGGCCGGCACCAGGGCGAGCGCGGCCACCGCGGCGGCGGCGGGGTCGACACCCCCGATCGCGAACAGCGAAGGGCGCTCGGGATGCAAGGCGAACAAGACGATGAGCAGGATCGGGGAGGTGACGTACCCGCCAGAGACGAAATCGCCCGCGACGATCCCCGCGATCGTGGTGGCGACGCCCGAGGCCACGGCGACCCAGAACGGACCGAGGTCCTCGGGCCGGCGCGCACACGCGAGGAGGGACACGCCGAGCAGGACGCCCAACCCCAGCGTCCCCGCGACGAAGTGGAGCCGGTGGATCCGATCGGCCTCGCCCAGCAACGCGCCGACCGCGAACGGCAAGCTGAAGCCGATCGCCGCGATGCCCAGGACGGCCGCGACGATCCGGAACGCTCGCCTCACATGCCCACCTCGATCCTCCCTCGGACGCGCGTGCCCGCCCCGGGTTCGGAACGGATCGTGAGCTCACCGTGGAGCGCCCCGAGCCGGTCGGCGATCCCCTGCAGACCGGTCCCGGTCCGTTCGGCCGCGGGATCGAACCCGCGGCCGTCGTCCGCGACCTCGAACGTCAGGTGCCCGTTCGACTGTGCGAGGATCACCGTAGCCGAGTTCGCCTCCGCGTACTTCGCCACGTTCTGCAGGGCCTCGAGGCACGAGAAGTAGACGGCCGCCTCCACCTCGGGCGCGTAGCGCCCCAGGCCGTCGGCCCGGACCGTGGTGGGGACGAGCGATCGCCGCGCCTGGGCGTCCAGCGCCGCGCCCAGTCCCTCGTCGATCAGGAGCGGCGGATAGATGCCGCGCGCCAGGTCACGGAGGTCACCCAAGGCCGTCTGGATCTCGGCGTCGATCTGCGTGAGCATCTCGGCGACCTTCGCGGGATCTCGCGCCGTGAGGTCGCGCGCGAGCCGGGTCTTCACGGACAACGCGACCAGCTGCTGCTGCGAGCCGTCGTGGATGTTGCGTTCGAGCCTGCGGCGCTCCTGGTCCTGCGCCGTGACGAGTCGCCGCTGCGAG
>DASUMC010000040.1:0-7901 GCA_036277855.1 Actinomycetota bacterium | reverse complement strand
CAGCGTGCGCGCCGCATCGTCGTCGACGAGCTGCGCGTAGATGTGCCGGTTGGAGCGGTACACGGCCAGACGCGGCCGCGCCGCGGTCCCGGCGACCTTCCTGCGCACGCGGACGTGGCGGCGGACCCGGGCTCGGCGTCTGGTCTTGGCGTCCATCAGGCGGTCGCACCCTTCGCGGCCTTGCCGGCCTTCTTGCGGACGTACTCGTTCTCGTAGCGGATCCCCTTGCCCTTGTAGGGCTCGGGCTTGCGGATCTTCCGGATGTTGGCCGCGACCTCGCCCACGAGCTGCTTGTCGTTGCCGCGCACCACGATCTGGGTCGGCGTCGGGGTCTCGAACTCGATCCCCTCGATCGCGGGCACCGTGACCGGGTGCGAGAACCCCACCTGAACCTCCAGCGCCTTGCCCTTCATCGCCGCTCGGTAGCCGACACCGACGATCGCGAGCCGCTTCTCGTAACCCTTCGTGACGCCTTCGACCATGTTCGCGATCAACGATCGCGTGAGCCCATGGAGGCTGCGGTGGAACCCCTCGTCGGTCGGGCGTTCGACCCGCAGGACGTCCTCCTCGCGGACGAGGCGCATCTCGGGGTGCACTCGCTGCGTCAGCTCGCCACGGGGCCCCTTCACGACCACGACCGCGTCCTCGCCGACGGTGAGGTCGACGCCGCTCGGGATCTCGATGGGCTGCTTACCGATCCGACTCATGGCCTCTGTTCTCCCGTCACCAGACGAACGCCAGGACCTCGCCGCCGATCCCTTTGCGGGACGCGTCGCGGTCCGTCATCACGCCCTGCGAGGTCGAGATGATCGCGATCCCGAGCCCGCCAAGGACCCGGGGCAGCTCGTCCCGGCCCGCGTAGACGCGCCGGCCGGGCTTGCTCACGCGCCTGATCCCGCTGATCGTGCGCTTGCGTTTGGCGTCGTACTTCAGCGTCACGCGATACACGCGCTCGATCCCCTCGCCCTCCTCGGCGAAGTCGCTCACGTAGCCCTCGGTGGACAGGATCCGCAGGAGCGCCTCGTTCATCCTCGACGCCGGGACCACGAGATCGTCCTTGTACGCGAGGTTGGCGTTGCGCACCCTCGTCAGCATGTCGCCGACCGGGTCGTTGACGTTGGTCGCCAGCTTCACCATGAGGCCTTCGTCACCCCCGGCAGCTCCCCCGCGTGCGCGAGCTCACGGAAGCAGATGCGGCAGAGCAGGAAGCGCCGGTAGACGGCTCGGGCCCGGCCGCAGCGCCGGCAGCGCGTGTACTCGCGCACCTTGAACTTGGCCTGCTCCTGCTGCTTGTTCTTCAACGCCTTCTTCGCCATGTCTTCTCCTACGCGCTCGCCGCCATCGGGATCCCCTCGAAGGGGAACCCGAGCGCCACGAGCAGCGCCCTGCCCTCGTCGTCGTTCCTCGCGGTCGTCACGACCGTGATGTCCATCCCCCGGATCTTCAGGACCTTGTCGTAGTCGATCTCCGGGAAGATCAACTGCTCGGTCAGCCCGAGCGTGTAGTCGCCGTGCCCGTCGAACGCGTTCGGGTTCAGCCCTCGGAAGTCCCGGATCCTGGGGATCGCGATCGAGACGAGCCGATCGATGAACTCCCACATCCGGTCGCCCCGCAGGGTGACCTTGGCGCCGATCGGACTGCCCTCACGCAGCTTGAACCCGGCGATGGACTTCCGGGCCTTCGTGATCACGGGCTTCTGCCCGGTGATGATCGTGAGGTCGTCGACCGCGGCCTCCAGCATACGGCCATCCTTCAGGGCGTCACCAACCCCCATGTTCACGACGACCTTCTCCAGGCGCGGCACCTGGTTCGGGTTCGCGAAGCCCAGCTCCTGCTGCAGCCGGGTCCGGATCTGCTGGTTGAAGCGCTCCCTCAGGCGGGGCGTCGGCTGATCGGTCATTGGTCGGCTCCGCACTTCCGGCACACGCGGAACTTCGTGCCATCGCCCTCGATGCGATGGCCGACCCGGGTCGGCCGGCCGCACGAGTTGCACACCAGCATCACGTTCGAGATGTCGATGTAGAGCTCGGTGTCGATGATGCCGCCCTGCTGGAGCTGAGATCCGCTCGCCGAGCGCTTGCCCGACGTGCGCTGGTGCTTCTTGGCCATCGCCGCACCCTCGACCATCACCCGCCCGTCGCGGGGGAGCACGCGGATCACGCGGCCGGTGTGGCCGGCGCTCTTGCCGGTCATGACCTTCACGGTGTCGTCCTTGTGGATGTTCACGCCTGGCATGTCACAGCACCTCCGGGGCGAGCGAGATGATCTTCATGAAGCGGCGTTCGCGGAGCTCACGGGCGACGGGTCCGAAGATGCGCGTGCCGCGAGGGTTCTTTGAGTCGGCCGTCAGGATCACCACCGCGTTGTCGTCGAACCGGATGTACGAGCCGTCCTGTCGGCGTCGCTCCTTGGCGGTCCGAACGACGACGGCCTTGACGACCTCACCCTTCTTGACCCCGCCGCCGGGCAGGGCGTCCTTGACGGAGCCGACGACCACGTCGCCCACGTGCGCGTACCGGCGGCCGCTGCCGCCGAGGACGCGGATCACGAGGACCTCCTTGGCCCCGGTGTTGTCCGCCACCTTGCAACGCGATTCCTGCTGGATCACCTACTTGGCCCTCTCCACGATCTCGACGACCCGCCAGCGCTTGCTCTTGGAGGTCCGTCGCGTCTCCATCAGCCGAACGGTGTCGCCGACGTGCGCGTCGTTCGTCTCGTCGTGCGCAGCGAGCTTGTTCGAACGCGCGACGGTCTTCTTGTACAACGGGTGTCGCACGTGCCGGTCGATCCGGACGAGCACGGTCTTGTCCATCTTGTCGGACACGACGACGCCCACCCGGACCTTGCGCCGGGTCCGGTCGCTCGTCGAGCCCTCCGGTGCCGGCCGCGCCGGGATCGCCGGAACGGCGGCCTCGCCGGACGTGGCGCCGGGGGTGGTCTCGTCCGTCACGGTCTCTTCGTGTCGTTCGCTCATGATGCCTCCGCCTCAGCTCCCCGGGCCTCGTTCCGCCGCTCGGCTTCACGTTCGGTCACGATCGTGAGGATCCGCGCGATCTCGTGCCGGACGTCCTTGATCCGCATCGGGTTGTCGAGCTGCCCCGTCGCGAGCTGGAACCGCAGGTTGAACAGCTCCTCCTTGTCGGACTCGAGCCGCTCGACCAACTCCTCGTCGCCGAGGTCTCGGAGCTCCTGGATGGTTGCCATCACTCCATCCCTCCGATGCCTGCGCGCATGATGAACTTGCTCTTGATCGGCAGCTTGTGCGCGGCCCTGGACATCGCCTCGCGCGCGAGCGTCTCGGAGACCCCGGACAGCTCGAACATCACGCGCCCCGGCTTGACGACGGCGACCCAGCCCTCCGGGTTCCCCTTGCCCGAGCCCATCCGGGTCTCCGCCGGCTTCTTCGTCACGGGCTTGTCGGGGAAGATGTTGATCCACACCTTCCCGCCGCGGCGGATGTGACGCGTGATCGCGACACGGGCCGCCTCGATCTGGCGGTTCGTGATCCATGCGGCCTCGAGCGCGACCAGGCCGTAGTCGCCGAAATGGACCTCCGTCCCGCCCTTGGCGCGGCCCCGCCGACGGCCCCGATGCACCTTGCGGTGCTTGACCTTCTTCGGAGCGAGCATCAGCTCCGCGCCTCCCCGTCGGGTGCGGCCTCGGCGGCAGGCCCCGTCGGCTCTTCGTCGGCGGCAGCGTTCGTGCTCGTCTCGGCTTCCTGCGCCGAGGAGTCGTCCGGTCCCTCGGCCTCGACCGGTTCGCCCTCCGCCGGTGCGGTCGGCGCGTCGGCCGGTGCCTCCGGCTCTGCGACCTCGGCTGCCTCTCGCTCATCGGTGATGAGCGCGCCGGTCGAGGCGCCGCCGCTGGAGACCTGCGCGAGCGCGCGAGCGCGGAGCCGCTCGGTCTCCTGCTCGGCCTGGGGGATCTCGTCGCCGTGATAGACCCAGACCTTCACGCCGATCTGCCCGAACGTGGTCTTGCCCTCGGCCGTCCCGAAGTCGATCTTCGCGCGGAGCGTGTGCAGCGGGACCCGGCCCTCTCGGTACCACTCGCGTCGAGACATCTCGGCGCCGCCGAGGCGGCCGCCGCACTGCACGCGCACGCCGAGCGCGCCCGAGCGCATCGCCGTCTGCACCGCCCGGCGCATCGCGCGGCGGAACGACACGCGGCCGGCGAGCTGCTCGGCCACGCCCTGTGCGAGCAGCGTCGCATCGGTCTCGGGACGGGTCTCGGAGGCGGCCGAGTTCATGTCCTCGACCTTCACGTCGACCCGCTTCTTCGTTACGCGCTCGACGTCCTTGCGGATCTTGTCCACCTCGGCGCCCTTACGACCGATCACGATGCCCGGACGCGCCGTGCGGATGTACACCCAGATCTGGTCGCCCTTCCGCTCGATGTCGATGCTCGAGATGCCGGCGCGCGACAGGCGCGAGCGGATGTGCTTGCGGATCCAGATGTCCTCGTGGAGCTGGTCGGAGTAGTCCCGACCTGCGAACCAGTTGGACTTCCACGGGTAGATGACCCCGAGACGGAACCCGTACGGGTTGACCTTGTGACCCACTACACATCCTCTCCCAACGAACGGACCACGAGCGTGATGTGCGACGTGCGCTTGAAGATCTTGGTCGCGCGACCGTAGGCACGCGGGCGCCAGCGCTTCATCGTCGGACCCTCGTCGACCCACGCCCGGTCGACGATCAGGTTCTGCGCGACCACGCCGGGCTGCTGCTCGGCGTTCGCGACGGCCGAGTTCAGCGCCTTCTCGATCGTCTTGGAGGCGCCGAGCGGCGAGAAGCGCAGGATCCGGCGAGCCTCCTCGACCTGCCGGCCGCGGACGAGGTCCACCGCCCGCCGAGCCTTCGGCGGCGAGATCCGCACGTACTTCACCGTCGCTTTCGCCTCCATGTCCCGCTACCTCACCGTGGTCGAACGCTCTCCGCGCGCGTGCGAACGGAACGTCCGCGTCGGCGCGAACTCGCCGAGCTTGTGCCCGACCATCGACTCCGAGATGTAGACGGGCACGTGCTTGCGCCCGTCGTGGACCGCGATCGTGTGACCGACCATCTCGGGCACGATCGTCGAACGGCGCGACCAGGTCCGGACGACCTTCTTGTCGCTCTTGCGGTTCATCTCGACGATCTTGACCATGAGGTGCTCGTCGACGAACGGCCCCTTCTTGATGCTCCGCGGCACTAGCCCCGCCCCTTCCCGCGACGGCGAACGATCTGTTTGTTCGACGCCTTGTTCTTCTTCCTCGTGCGGCCTTCCTTCTTGCCCCACGGGCTCGTGGGGTGACGGCCACCCGAACTCTTGCCCTCGCCGCCGCCCAGCGGGTGGTCGACCGGGTTCATCGCCACACCTCGCACGGACGGACGCTTGCGCTTCCAGCGGTTGCGGCCCGCCTTGCCGAGCTGGATCAGCTCGTGCTCGGCGTTGCCGACCTCGCCGATCGTTGCCCTGCAGGTTGCTTCGACCAGGCGGGTCTCGCCCGAGGGCAGACGCAGCGTGGCCATCTTGCCTTCCTTGGCCATCACCTGGATGCTCGTGCCGGCCGAGCGCGCCATGCGGGCGCCCCCGCCCGGCTTCAGCTCGACCGCGTGGACCGTCGTGCCGACGGGGATGTTTCGCAGCGGCAGCGAGTTGCCGGGCCGCACGTCGGCGCCCTCCCCCGACACCAGCCGGTCGCCGACCCGCAGGCCGTTCGGCGACAGGATGTAGCGCTTCTCGCCGTCCGCATAGTGCAGGAGCGCGATCCGCGCGGTGCGGTTCGGGTCGTACTCGATGTGCGCCACCTTGGCCGGCACCCCGTCCTTGTTCCGTCGGAAGTCGATCACCCGGTACCGGCGTTTGTTGCCACCGCCCTGGTGCCGAGTGGTCAACCGGCCCTGCGAGTTCCGGCCTGCGCGGTTGCGCCCCTTCGCGAGGAGCGAGCGCTCCGGCTTGCCGCGCGTGATCTCCTCGAAGGAAGACACGCTGGCGCCGCGTCGCCCCGGCGTCGTCGGCTTGTACTTGCGAACGGCCATGCGCTACTTCCCCGTCTCGAAGATCTCGATGCGGTCGCCCTCGGCGAGCTTGACGATCGCGCGCTTCTGATCCGCCCGTTTGCCGAGCGTGAAGCGCCGCCGCTTCACCTTGCCGATACGGTTCAGCGTCCGGACCGAGACCACCTGGACGTTCCAGATCACCTGGACGGCCTCCTTGATCTCGGTCTTGTTCGCCCTGGGGTCGACCAGGAACGTGTAGGTGTTCTGCTCCAGGCCGGCGTAGGACTTCTCGCTCACCACAGGCCGGATGATCACGTCGCGAGGGGTCTTCACTCGGCCTCACCCCCGGCGTCGGCCTCCGTCGTCGGCCCGCCCTGGGCGTCGTCCGCCGGAGCCTCGGAGGGGGCCCCCTCCGGCTCGGTCCGCGAGCCTTCGACGACGTCGAGCGCGCTCTCGGTGATCACGAGGTGGTCCGCGGCG
This sequence comes from Actinomycetota bacterium, assembly GCA_036277855.1. Classification (GTDB taxonomy): domain Bacteria; phylum Actinomycetota; class UBA4738; order UBA4738; family HRBIN12; genus DASSJM01. The sequence goes on along the minus strand of DASUMC010000040.1, from coordinate 1,437 downwards.
ATCACCTCGTAGACGCCCAGGCTCCGCGCATAGGCGACCCGGACGCCGCGGATGTTGCGGAAGGACTTCTCCACCGCGCCGGAATCGCTCGGCGAGGGCAACACGAGCAGGACCTTGCCGTCGAGCTCGAGCGTGTCGAGCACCTCGGCCGCGGTCTTGGTCTTCGGCGCGTCGAACGCGAGGTCCTGCACGACCGAGAGCTTCCCGCTCGTGAGCGCGTCCGTGAGCGCCGAACGCAGGGCACCCCGCCTCATCTTCTTGTTCACACGCATCTCGTGATCGCGCGGACGGGGGCCGTGCGCCACGCCGCCGCCCGCCCACTGGGGGGAACGATTCGATCCCTGCCGGGCCCGGCCGGTGCCCTTCTGGCGCCAGGGCTTTCGACCGCCGCCGGAGACCTCGCCACGCGTCTTGGTCGAGTGCGTGCCACGGCGGATCGAGGCGAACCCGGCGAGCACCACCTGGTGCATGAGGGGCACGCTCACCTTGGCCTCGAAGACCTCGGCTGCCAGCTCCCGGGTGCCGACCTTCTTGCCGGCGACGGAGACCACATCGACCTTCGGCATCAGCGGCCGCCCTTCGCGGCGGGGGCCTTCACGGCCGAGCGGACCATCACCAGGCCCCCCTCGGGACCCGGGATCGCCCCCCGCAGGAGCAACAGGTTGCGTTCGGCGTCGGCGCGGACGACCTCGAGGTTCAACACGGTCACGCGCTCGTTGCCCATCTGTCCCGCCATCCGCATCCCCTTGAACACCCGCGACGGGGTCGCGCACGCCCCGATCGCGCCCGGCGAGCGGTGCTTACGCTCGGTCCCGTGGCTGCTCGACAGGCCGCTGAACCCGTGTCGCTTCATCACGCCGGCGAACCCCTTGCCCTTCGAGACGCCGACGACGTCGGCGCGCTCGCCGGCCTCGAACACGTCGGCCCGGAGCTCCTGGCCGGGCTCGTACGAGCCGGCGTCGTCCGTGCGGATCTCGACGACGTGCCGGCCGGTCTGGCCGCCGTGCTTGTCGAAATGACCCTGCTCGGGCTTGGTCAGTCCGTTCGGCCGCGTCGCACCGAACGCGAGCTGGACCGCCGAGTACCCGTCCTTCTCCTCGGTCTTGACCTGCGCGACGAAGCACGGCCCGGCCTTGATGACGGTGACCGGGATCGCGCGCGTGTCGTCGAAGATCTGGGTCATGCCCAGCTTCGTCCCGAGGATGCCTTTGATCTCTCCCATATCCCTACAACTTGATCTCGATGTCGACGCCGGCCGACAGGTTCAGGCGTTGGAGCTCCTGGACCGTCTTGGATGTGGCGTCGACGATGTCGATGAGCCGCTTGTGCGTGAGCATCTGGAAATGCTCGCGGCTGTCCTTGTACTTGTGCGGCGAGCGGATCACCGTGTAGATGGCCCGCTCGGTGGGCAGCGGCACGGGCCCCACGACCTTGGCA
>DASUMC010000039.1:0-3743 GCA_036277855.1 Actinomycetota bacterium | reverse complement strand
CCAGCCGTTCCATGAAGCCGATCAACCCGGGCGAGTCCTCGAGCATGAACACGTTGAGGGTCACCCCGGATCTCGAGAGCCTGGTCGCCTCGGCAAGCGTCAGGCGGATCGTCTTGGGGATCGGCGGCCAGGCGAAGCGCGAACGCTCCCCCTCGAGGTGCGCGGTCGGCTCGCCGTCGGTCACCATGATCACCTGGCGTGTGGCGCGCGGGTGCCGCGCGAGCAGCCGGCCGGCGAGGTGGAACGCGTGGTGCATGTTGGTCCCGTACACGCGCTCCCAGCCCGCGGCGGCGAGCTCTCTCGGCTGTATCTGGCGCGCGTAGTCGCTGAAGCCGATCAGGTACAGCGTGTCGTGCGGGTAGCGCCCCTCGATCAAGGCATGCAGGGCTAGCGCCATCCGCTTCGCATGGACGTCGTGGCCGCGCAGCGGCATCGAGAACGAGAGATCCAGCAGCAACGCGGTCGCCGCCTCGGTGCGCTGCTCGGCCTCGAGCAGCTCCAGATCGTCGGGTTCGAGCCGCACCCGGGCTCCGGGGCCGCCTCGGACCACGGCGTTGAACACGCTCCGCTGGACCGCGATCTGCCCGGCGTCGCCGAACCGCCACGGCCGGGTCGCGCCGGTGGGCTCGGCGAGGCCGCCGACCTCCCGGGCCTCGTGCACACCCTCCCGGTCGCGCCGGAGCTCCTCGAACACCCGGACCAGCGCCCGCTCCCCCATGGAGCGCGCCCCCTTCGGGGTGACCTCGAGCCGGCCCCGCTCGCGGGTGACGAGCCCAGCGCGTTCCAGCGCGCGCTCGATCTCCTTCAGCCGCCGGAGATCGCGAACGGCATCCTCGCCGAGGGCCTGGCGCAAGGCTTCCTCGTCCACGTCGTCGATCGAGGCGCCCGGGTAGTCGCCCTGGAGCGAGCGGTCGAGCACCTCGAGGTCGTGCAGCCGTTCCATCGCGTCGATCGTCGCCGAGAGCGGCAGCGGTTCGTCGCCGCCCGCGAGCGTCGGCTCTCCCCACCCCAGGTCCGGGAACGCCGAGGCGAGGTTCGAGCCGAGCCGGTCGACCTCGAACGCGAGGTCCATGTCCTGCAGGACCTGCTCGGCGAGCGCCCGGAGCTCGGCGCGTTCCTCGGGCGACAGCGACGCGAGCAGCCGGGACATCGCGGCCATCCGGGCGGCCATCTGCTCCAGCAGCTCGTCCAGCGTCTTCGGGTTGCCGGGGAAGAGGTTCCCGTGGCGCTGCATGAAGCCCTCGAAGTCGTAGGGCTCGCCCCGCTCACGCTGCTCGATCATCCGGTTCAGCTCGGCGAGCATGTCGCGGAAGCGCGCGAGGTCCTCGGGCGACATCGAGCGCATCCCCTCGGCCATGCTGCGGAAGTACGCGCCCATCACCTGTTCGCGGATGTGCTCCAGCAACTCGTCGAAGGTCTCCTGCGCCTCGGGATCGACGAACCGATAGTCGCTCAGCTCCCGTATCTGGCCGGGAACATCGGGCGGGAGCGCATCGAGGAACCCCTCGCGCAACCGCGCGTCGTCCTCGGCTCGGAACGAGAGCGTCGACCGCTCCCGATCGACGATGTCGTCGAGCCGATCGCGAAGCTCCTCGAGCGGGCCGGCCAGGTCGAGGTTCGCCTGCTCCCGCGCGCGGCGTTCGCGGAGCCGATCGCGCAGGGCGTTGAGCCCGTCGAAACTGCCTCGCATCCCTCGGCGCAGCAGTCGCGAGAGGGCGCCCTCGATCCCCAGACCTGACAGCGCGTCGTCGGACAACTCCTCGAGCAGCTCGCCCGCGGACAGCTCGGGGCCGAACGGATCCTGCGTGTCGTCCCAGCGCGAGTAGCGGGCCTGCACCAGACCAGCCTACGCCCGGGCCGGCGGAACGATACTCGGCTGCTCAGCCGATCCCGAGCCCGGTCGTGAGAGCGCGCAAAGACAGACCGAACGAGATGAAGGACGCCATGGCGAACGGGATCCATGGCCTCGTCCGAAACGGGTCCTCCCTCCCCAGGACATGGGCGATCGCGAACACCACGAGCGGCCCGAACCCGTAGACGTAGTGCAGCGCCGTGGTGGGACGGCGGCCGGCGATCAGCAGGATCACGCCGATCAGCGCCTGCACGATGGCCACGGTCTGCGCCGCGACCAGCCATCTCCAGAACCAGTCCCCGGCCTCCCGTCGCGAGACCCACAGACCGAGCCCGAAGAGCCACCCGATCGTGAAGATCCCGACGACGACGTACCCGACGTAGCGGTGAATCTCGGTCACGGCGGCCGAATCCTACGGGGTGGCAGCCGCGGGGCGTCCCTACGCGTCGGGTTCGGCCGACCGGTACCGGCTGCGGCCCGCCCGCGCCTCGAGGTCCTTGTTGAGCCTGCGCGACAGGTGCAGGCCCTCGAGCGCGAACTCCAGCGCGGAGGCCGCGACGCCCGGCGACTCCTCCTCGACGCCGAGACGCTGCAGCAGCTTGGACAGACCCGGGAGCTCGCCGAACTGCGCCAGCAGCTCGTTCGCCGCCAGCAGGTCCGAGGTCTCGGCCTCGAACCCCTGCGCGAACCGCGACAGGATCGGCTGGAAGTCGAAGCCCGACAACCGCCGGCGGAACACCTGGAGCTCGGCCGTCTTGAGGGCCCGGGACAGGATCTCCTCCTCGCGGCCCTCCTCGATCGTGTCGAACTCCACCCTCCCGAGACCGGCCTCGACGACGGCCGGGAGGTCGCACACCCGCGGGACGGCCTCGGGCTCGCCGGTCCGCGCCGCCCGCCGGATCGCGGCCGCCGACAGGGTCTCGAGGTTGCCGATCGAGTACCGGACGCTCACGCCGCTGCGGTGGTTGACGTGAGGCGAACGCCGGAGCTCGGCCGTGAACGCCGCGAGGATCTCCTGGAGGTACACCGGGACCCTGAGGGGGACGTCGCTGTCCCAGGCGCGCGACTCCTGCTCCATGATCGCCATCTCGTCCTCGAGCGACTCGGGGTAGTGCGTCCGAACCTGCGTGCCGAACCGGTCCTTCAGCGGCGAGACGATCCGGCCGCGGTGCGTGTAGTCGTCCGGGTTCGCCGTGGCCACGAGCAGGAGGTCGAGCGGGAGCCGGATCCGGTAGCCGCGGATCTGGACGTCGCGCTCCTCCAGGATGTTGAACAGGGCGACCTGGATGCGTTCGGGCAGGTCGGGGAGCTCGTTGATCGCGACGATCCCTCGATTGGTCCGCGGGATCATCCCGTAGTGGATCGTGAGCTCGTCCGCGAGGTACCGCCCCTCGGCCACCCTGATCGGGTCGACGTCGCCGATCAGGTCGGCCACGCTCGTGTCCGGCGTCGCGAGCTTCTCCGCGTAGCGGTCCTCGCGGCCGATCCAACGGATCGGCGCCGCATCCCCGTCCTCGGCGAGCAGGGCCCGGCAGGCCGAACAGATCGGGTGGTACGGGTGGTCGTTCACCTCGCACCCCGCGATCGCGGGCGTCTGCTCGTCCAGGAGCTCCACGATCTGGCGGATCAGGCGGGTCTTGGCCTGCCCGCGCTCGCCGAGCATCACGAGGTCGTGGCCGGCGAGGAGGCCGCGTTCGAGCACCGGCAGCACGGAGTCCTCGAACCCCACGACCCGCGGGAACAGGGGGACGCCCGAGCCGAGCCGCTCGAGCAGGTTCGCGCGGAGCTCCTCTTTGACGCTCCGATCCGGGAACCCGGTCGCTCGGAGCTCGGCGATCGTCGCGGGCAGCGCCACGACCCCAGCGTAGCGGCTCCGTCGGATAGGGCGGTC
>DASUMC010000038.1:0-2463 GCA_036277855.1 Actinomycetota bacterium | reverse complement strand
GCGGAGCGTGTCGCTGCTCGTGGCGATGCCGCGCGACGCCTTCGACTCGGACGTCCGACTCCGGCTGCAGGACCTGTTCCTCGAGCGGTTCGACGGGACCACGATCGACCATCACGTCGCGCTGACCGAGAGCGGCATCGCGCAGCTCCACTTCACCGTGCACGTCGGTCACGGCCAGATCCCCGCGGTGGCCCTCGACGAGCTCGAGCGCGAGGTTATGGAGATCGCGCGCACCTGGGACGATCGGCTGCTCGACCGGTTGATCCACGAGCACGGCGATGCACGCGCCCGCACGCTGTTCGAGCGGTGGGCGGATCGCTTCCCCGACTACTACAAGGCCTCGACCGACGTCGCGATCGCCGGCCTGGACGTCGCGCGCTTCGATCAGCTGGAGCGGGACGAGGACGGGTTCCTGGTCGGTCTGGCCAACCAGACCGTGGACGGGCAGACCCTCACCCACGTCCGTCTGTACAAGGTGGACGGCAGGGTCGAGCTCTCGGACTTCGTGCCCACGCTCGAGTCGCTCGGTCTGCGGGTGATCGAGGAATGGCCGACCACGCTCCTCGGCGAGGACGGCGACGACCGCTTCCTCCACGACTTCGGTGTGCTGGACACCGACCACCGGCCGATCGACGTCGAGGCCACGGGCGCGCGCGTCGCCGAGTGCATCGGCGCGGTCTGGCGCGGGGAGTGCGAGTCCGACTCGCTCAATCGCCTGGTCGTGTCGGCCGGCATCGATTGGCGGCAGGTGCAGATCCTGCGCGCCTATCGCAAGTACCACCACCGGGTGAACTCGACCTTCCCGGTCGAGTACAAGAACGACGCCTTCGCGGCGCACCCGCTCGTCGCCGAACAACTGGTGCGGCTGTTCGAGATGCGGTTCGACCCCTCGCGACCCCGCGACCCCGAGGCCGTGGATGCCCTGCGCACGAAGATCCGCTCGGACCTGGACGCCGTGCGCTCCCTCGAGCAGGACCGGATCCTTCGCAACGCGCTCGGGGTCATCGACGCGACGGTCAGAACGAGCGTGTTCGTGCCGGGGCGCCGCTCGATCGCGTTCAAGCTGCGGTCCGCCGCGGTCCCCGAGATGCCCAAGCCGACCCCGCTCTTCGAGATCTTCGTCTACTCCCCCTCGATGGAGGCGATCCACCTGCGCGGCGGGCGGGTGGCGCGCGGCGGCATCCGCTGGTCGGACCGGCGTCAGGACTATCGAACCGAGGTTCTCGGCCTCCTCAAGGCGCAGATGGTCAAGAACGCCGTCATCGTGCCGACGGGCGCGAAGGGGGGCTTCGTCCTCAAGCACGTGTCCGAGGATCCGCGGGCGCTCAAGGAGGAGGGGACCCGCCAGTACGAGACCTTCGTGCGGAGCATGCTCGACCTCACGGACAACCTCGTCGACGGTGCGATCGTCCATCCGCCATCCGTCGTCGTGGCGGACGAGGACGATCCGTACCTCGTGGTCGCGGCGGACAAGGGGACCGCGACGTTCTCGGATACGGCCAACGCGATCTCGGCCGAGTACGGCTACTGGCTGGGTGACGCGTTCGCCTCGGGCGGGTCGACCGGATACGACCACAAGGAGCTCGGCATCACGGCGCGCGGCGCCTGGGAGTCGATCAAGCGGCACTTCCGGGAGATCGGTACCGACGTGATGAACGAGCCGTTCACCGTGGTCGGCATCGGCGACATGTCGGGCGACGTGTTCGGCAACGGCATGCTGTACTCGGATCAGATCTGCCTGGTCGCGGCGTTCGACCATCGACACGTGTTCGTCGACCCGGCGCCGAATCCGGCCGTGGGGTTCGCCGAACGCCGTCGGTTGTTCGAGCTGGCCGGGTCGAGCTGGGACGATTACGACCGCTCGAAGATCTCGGAGGGCGGCGGGGTGTGGGCGCGCTCGGCCAAGTCGATCGACATCTCGCCCCAGACCCGTCTCGCGCTCGGCATCGAGGCCGAGGAGCTTTCGCCGAGTGAGCTGATCTCGGCGATCCTGCGCGCTCCGGTCGACCTGCTCTACAACGGCGGCATCGGCACGTACGTCAAGGCGACGACCGAGTCGGACGCCGACGTCGGCGATCGCGTGAACGATGAGCTCCGCGTGGACGGCAAGGATCTCCGGTGCCGCGTGGTGGCCGAGGGCGGGAACCTCGGTTTCACGCAACGCGGCCGGATCGAGTTCGCGCTCGCCGGGGGAAGGATCAATACCGACTTCATCGACAACTCGGCCGGGGTGGACACCTCGGACCACGAGGTGAACCTCAAGATCTTGCTCGGGCTCGGGGTGGCACGTGGCGAGCTCACGATGGACGAGCGCAACGCCCTGCTCGCCGACGTCGAGGGAGACGTCGTCCGCCACGTGCTGTACGACAACTTCCTGCAGGCGCAGATCCTCTCGCAGGAAGCGGTCACGTCCGCCCACCACATGGAGGCCTACGAGGACCTGATGATCGGGCTCGAGACGCG
>DASUMC010000037.1:0-6259 GCA_036277855.1 Actinomycetota bacterium | reverse complement strand
GACCGAGGTGACGCGACCGAACAGGACGTTGCGCGCCGACCCTTGGGGGCGATCCGGCCACAGCGTCACGTCGATCGGCCGGACGATGCCGACGACCTCGCCCTCGACGTACCACTCGGGCCACGGGGCGACGAGCGTGCCGTCGCTCGAGATCAGCCGGCCGGTCCCCTCGCCGATCGGCTCGAGGACGCCCCGGACCGCGTTCACCCCGACGAGGTCCGCCGCGTAGCGCGACCGCGGCGCCGAACGGATCTCCTCGGGGGTCCCGATCTGCGTCACGCGGCCCTCCTCGACGATCACGATCCGTTCGGCCATCGTCGACGCCTCCACCGGGTCGTGCGTGATGAGGATCCGGATCCCCGGGAAGCGTTCGAGTTCGTCCCGGAGGACCTCGCGCAGCCTCGCGCGCGCGCCCACATCGAGCGCCGACAGGGGTTCGTCCAGCAGCAGCAGCGCGGGCTCGGCGACCAGGGCGCGAGCGAGCGCCACGCGCTGGGCCTCGCCGCCGGAGAGGTCGCGCGGCCTGGCGCGGGCGCGTTGGGTCACCTCGAGCCGACCAAGGAGGTGCTCGCTGCGGTCGTGCGCCTCGGCCCGAGCGACGCCGCGAGCGAGAAGCGGGAACGCGACGTTCTCGAGCGCCGACAGGTGCGGGAACAGCAACAGGTCCTGGAACACGACCCCGATCGGCCGTCGCTCGGGCGGCACGTACACACCGGCCGCCGGCTCGTCGAGGACGACCCTGTCCAGCACCACGGAGCCTTCCTCGGGCGGGACGAGCCCGGCCATCGAAGCGACGAGGGTCGACTTGCCCGAGCCGTTCGGACCGAGCAGCGCCGTCGTGGATCCCCGCCCGGCGTCGAACGACGCCCGGACCGCGAACGTTCCCCGTCGGGCCGTGACGTCCACCGACAGCGTCATCGCAGGAACCGCCCTCGCAGCGCGAGGATCACCGCGAAGGCCACGGCGATCAGCAGCATCGAGATCGCGAACGCCGCCTCCTGGTCGGTCTGGAGACGCTCGAAGACGGCGAGGGGGAGCGTCTGCGTCCGTCCCTGCAGGTTCCCGGCGAACGTGATCGTCGCGCCGAACTCGCCGAGCGCGCGCGCCCACGACAGGACGAGCGCCGCCGCGATCTGCGGTCCCATCAGCGGAAGCGTCACCCGTCGAAGGACGTACGAGCGGGACGCGCCGAGGGTCGACGCGGCGTCCTCGAGCCGCTCGTCGAGGCCACGCAGGCCCGCCTCGAGCACCAGCACGGCGAGCGGGAACGAGACGAACGTCGCCGCGAGCACGGCCGCGGCGGTCGTGAACGTGAGCTGGATGCCGAACCACTCGTACAGCCACGACCCGACGAGCCCACTCCGCCGGCCGAACGCCGCCAGCAGGCCCACACCGGCGACGACCGGGGGCATGACCAGCGGGAGCACGATCAGCGCGCGCAGGAACGTCTTCCCGCGGAACGAGCCGCGCGCCAGCGCCCACGCGAGCGGGAGCCCGAGGACGAACGAGATCGCCGCGGCGGTCGTGGCGACGACCAGCGAGAGCCGCAGCGCGGTGAGGGCCGTCTCGCTCGTCAGGATCTCGCCGACCCGCGACCAGGGCGTGCGAAGCAGGAGGCCGAGCAGCGGCAGCGCGACGAGCGCGACGCCGAGCGCCGCGAGGACGACGAAGACGGCCGGGGTCCGCCCCCTACGGAGGGGGGAGGAAGCCGTACTCGGCGAGCGTCCGCTGTCCGTCGCCAAGAACGAAGTCGATGAACCCCTTCGCGAGGTCTACCTCCTGGGTTCCGTTCACGGCCGCGATCGGATAGGTCGCGATGACGTTCACCTCGTCGGGGATCGGGATGAGCGTGACCCGGTCCGAGACGGCGGGTGTGACGTCGGTGACATAGCCGATGCCGGCATCCGCGTCGCCGGCGATCAGCTTGGTGATGACGGCCCTCACGTCCTCCTCGTTCGAGACGACGTTCGCGAGCGCAGCCTCGGAGATCCTCGCCTCCCGGAACATCTCCCGCGCGTAGTCCCCCGCCGGAACGCCTTCGGCGGCGAGGACGAGCTGCACGTGATCCTCGGTGAGGTCGTCGAGGTTCACGATCCCGGCGGGGTTGTCCGCGGGCACGATGATGGCGAGCCGGTTCTGCGCGAAGTCCACCCGCCTCGTCACACCCGGTCCGTCGTCCTGCACCGAGTCCATCCAGGTCGGACTGGCCGATGCGAAGACGTCGACCGGGGCGCCCTCGTCGATCTGACCCGCGAGCCCGTCCGAGGGCCCGAAGTTGAAGGCGACGGTGGCGCCCGGGTTCGCCTTCTCGAACGCCTTCCCGATCTCGGTGAACGCATCGGTCAGCGACGATGCCGCGGAGACGGTCAGGTCGCCCCCTTCCTGCGCCGATGCGGTTTCGCCGCCGCCGGTGTCGGGTCCGTCGTCGGAACACGCCGCGACGATGAGTGAGGCAATCGCCACCGCGACCGCGAGGCGCTTCACCCGTCCACCTCGAGCATGACGTTGGTGGCCTTCACGGTGGCGACGGCCTTCATCCCGGGTCGAAGGCCCATCTCGTCGACGGCCTCCCTCGTCACGAACGCGAGGATGCGGTGCGGGCCCGCGAGGATCTCGACCGTCGCCGCCAGCCTGTCGCGCTTGATCTCCGTCACCGTTCCGGGGAACCGGTTCCGGACGCTGGCGGAGGTGATCTTCGGTCGCTCGCGGCCCTCGGCGAGCAGGCGGGCCACCTCGGCGGCCGCGACCCTGCGCTGGCCACCCGCCGTACGGGTCGTGGTGAGCCTTCCCTCCCGCTCCCAGCGTCGCAGCGTCTCGACGCGGACGCCCAGCATCGATGCGGCCGCACCGATCCGATAGGACGCCTCCGCCATGCGGGCGAGTCTAGCGGGTTCCGGGGCGACGGTCGCTAGGGATAGCTGGCGGTATACGGCTAGAAGCTGGAGAGTGGCGGAGCCGAGCTCAGACGGCGAAGCGGACGTGGAGGATGTCGCCCTCGCGGACCTCGTAGTCCTTGCCCTCGACCCGCACCTTGCCCTGGTGCTTGGCGGCGTCCATGGAGCCGGCCGCGACCAGATCGTCGTACGGGATCACCTCGGCTCGGATGAACCCGCGTTCGAGATCGGTGTGGATCACGCCGGCGGCCTCGGGCGCCTTCGCCCCGCTGCGGACCTCCCATGCGCGGGTCTCGTCGTCCCCGGTCGTGAGGAACGTGATCAGGTCGATCGCTCGGTAGCCCGCTCGGATCACGGTCTCGAGCCCGGGTTCGCGCACCCCGAACTCGTCCAGGAGCGCCCGGGCCTCCGAGGGATCCATCTCCGCCGTCTCGGCCTCGATCGAGGCATACACGCCGACCGTCCCCTCGGGGAGTCCGTCCGGGATGTCGGTCCCCTCCTCGAGGTTCGCCACGACGATCGACGGCTTGATCGTGAGCGGTGCGATCGGCTTGAGCTCGCGCCGAAGCTCCTCGGAGAGACCGGCGTCCGAGAGCGGGATCTCCGCCTGCAGCGCCACGTTCGCGGCAGCGAGCGCCTCGACCTCGGGCGTCCGCTTGCCCCGCACCCGCTTCTCCGCCTTCTCCAACGCCGGCTCGATCACGGCCTGATCCGCGAGGAGCAGGTCGGCGCGGACCTCCGCGACCTCCGACGCGGGCTCCGCGTCCGGCCCGAAGCACCGCACGACGATCGCGAGCGCGTCCGCCTCGCGCAGCTTCGCGATCCCCTGCGCGGAGGCGGTCCCGCCCGGGACGTCGACGAACCCGACCTGGGCGTGGACCGTCTTGCGCGAGCGCTCGATCTCGGTCAGGACGTCGACGCGGGGGTCGGGAACGGGCACCACGGCGTGGTTCGCCCGGCCTCCGTGACCGCCGGTCCGCGTGAGCGCAGTGAACAGGGTCGACTTCCCGCTGAACGGGACGCCGACCAGACCGATGTCCCTCACGCGGGCAGTCTAGGGAGCCGACCGTGACGCCTAGGCCTTGGTCTCCCAGAAGATCTTGGCGATCTCGTCGATCGCGTCCAGCAGCTTCTGGCCCTGTGCCGGGTCCTGCGCCTTCTTGGCCAGACCCGCCTCCTTGGTCGCGTTCCAGAACAGCTCGTGAAGCTGCGGGTACTTCTCGACATGCTCGGGCTTGAAGTAGTCGGTCCACAGCACCCACAGGTGCTCCTTGACCAGGTCGGCTCGCGCCTCCTTGATCGCGAGGGCGCGGATCCGGTAGTCCTCCACGCTTTCCCCGGCGGTCTTGAACTTCTCCGCACCCTGATAACGGGTCTGGATCGCCATCACCGACTCGGCCTCCACGCGTGCCTGCGCCGGGTCGTAGATCCCGCAGGGCAGATCGCAGTGAGCATGGACGACGCGGCGAGGCCTGAGCAAAGCTTCCAGCATGGGTTCCCTCCTTCGGACGGCCGGGGTTCCGTGACCCGAACCTACCACCGAGGCATGGAGGGGCGGAAGGTGGCGTTGGCGACGGCCGTCCTCGCCGGCATCGCTGCGGCGTACGGGTTCCGGCGCTGGCGTCCATCCCGGATCGAGGTTGAGGGCGCGTCGATGCGTCCGACGCTCGAACCCGGGGACTGGGCGATCGCGTTCCGCGCCCGCCGGTTGCATCGCGGCGATGTCGTGGTGATCGAGCATCCGGATCGCGTCGGCTTCGAGCTCGTCAAGCGCGTCACGCACCTGCCGGGCGACGTGGCACCCGACGGGCTCGGGCTGGTCGATCGGGTGTGGGTGGAGGGGGACGATCCCGACGGCTCGAGCGACAGCAGAACGTTCGGACCCGTGCCGCTGGGGCTCGTGCGCGGGAGGGTCTGGGTGGTGTGGTGGCCGCCCGGCCGGATCCGGGCGCTGAGACCCAGGTGAGCCGGTCAGCCGGTTGCGCCATTTCCCATCTGGCCGGTAGCATTTGCAGTTGCAATGATCCGGACCCGCTGCCGCGGTCTCGTGGGGGCCATGATCCCCGACCGATGCTGCTGTCCCCGGGTGCCCCGCGGTCGCCGCTAGGGCGTCGCACCGGCACCGAGCCCGCACCCCCCCGCAACGAAGAGCCACCACCACGTTCCCCTGGAAAGGAGGTCTCCGCCGATGGACGTCATCACCGCCACCGTGGACGCTCGGGACCAGTCCTGCCCGGGCCCGCTCGTTGCCTTGCACAAGGCGCTCCGGGACGCAGGCCCCGGCGACCTGCTCGAGCTCCTCGCGACCGATCCCGGCTCGAAGTCGGACGTTCCGTCGTGGTCGAAGCTCTCCGGCCACGAGCTCCTGGACGCGAGCGAGACCTCGGGCGTCTACCGCTACGTGATCCGGAAGGTGTGATCGAGGATGGTCCAGACTGCGCGCGATGCGACCAACGACGGAGCCGCCGCCGGCGACACGGACGCGATCCGTGAGCTGATCGACCAGGCGCTCGACGAACGCGAGGCCGCCGAAGGGTTCAACCGGAAGAACAAGATCACGATCGTCGCCTGGGACGGGCACCTCGACCGGGTGTGGCCCACGCTGATCCTGTCGACCACCGCGGCCGCCTCCGGGATGGAGGTGAGCGTCTTCTTCACCTTCTGGGGGTTGTTCGCGCTCGTGAAGCCGGAGCGGCGCCGCAAGACCGGGAAGGACTGGATGACCAAGGCGCTCGGTCAGATGAACCCGGGTTCGACGGCCAAGGCCAAGCTCTCCCGCTACAACTTCGCCGGCATGGGCCCCTGGATGCTCGGGAAGGTCGCCGAGGACTACAAGACCCCGCACCCCACCGAACTGCTCGAGCTCGCGCGCGACATGGGCGTCCGACTGATCCCCTGCCAGATGACGATGGACCTGATGGGGATCGGCACCGAGGACCTGATCGACGGGCTGGAGGAGCCGATCGGGGCCGCCACCGCGCTGCTCGAGATGAAGGAGAGCGCGATCCAGCTGTTCATCTAGCGGGCCATCCGAGCCTGGGCCGGTCCTGGTGGGAGCGGCGGGCTCATATCTTTCGCGACGCTAATTAGCGTTGCGTAGTATCATCGAGAGCGTGACCACGCTCGCTCCCGTCGACGCCACCGCGCTCGCCGCCCGGCTTCGCCTCGGCGTGACCCGGCTCGCGCGGCGCCTCCGGCAGGAGGCCGAGGCGGGCGTCACGCCCTCGATGCTCTCGGCGCTCTCCTCGGCGGAACGCCAGGGCTCGCTCACGATGCGCGACCTCTGCCACGTCGAGCAGGTCCAGCCGCCGACGATGACGCGGATCGTCGCGGCCCTCGTCGAGACGGGGCTCGTCGTCCGCGAA
>DASUMC010000036.1:0-2575 GCA_036277855.1 Actinomycetota bacterium | reverse complement strand
TTGCGCGACCGCGATGAGCACCCCGACGATCTCGTCGACCGTCGCTCCCGACGCCAGGGCCGTGGACGCGTTCCACTGGAAGGACGACTGGGAGGCGTCCAGCGCGATCAGCGCTCCGAGCCGCACGAGGGCGTGGGTCTTCGGGTCCAAGCCGGAGGCATCCACGTTGGAAACCTGCATCGCGAGCACGTCCCTCACGTATCGCTCGTCGCCGAGCGCCATGCATCGGAGCGCGTCCTCGTGCTTGGCCATGGCCGTCGTCCCTTCCGAGGTCGGCGGCTCATTGGAACCCGTTCGGGACACGCGGACATCGTCCCGACCGGATGAAAGCAACGTTGCCTCGCGTGGCACCTACGGTTCGAGCAGGCGGAGGTCACGCGCGGCCTGGACCGCGTCCGAGCGGGCCGAGACCCCGAGCTTGCGGTAGATCGAGATGGCCTGGGTCTTCACGGTGTTGGGGGAGACGAACAGGCGGGCGCCGATCTCGCGGAACGAGAGGTGCGTCGGCAGGAACGTGAGGAGGCGCAGTTCGGCCGCCGTCAGGGTGGAGGGGCCGGGTGAGCGTCCGGCGCGGACCGATCCGACGTGCGCACGGAGCTCGGCCGCCTGCGTGGTCAGCACGCCGAGGTCGGGCCGGTGCGCGAGGATCTCGTCCACCTCCGCCAGCAGCGTGCGTGCGCCGGGGATGTCGGAGACGCCGACGTGAACCCGCGCGAGCTCGAGCCGCGTCTGGACCGAGATGGTCGGGAATCCCCACGTCAGGATCGGGCGGAGGCGCTGGGCGGCCGCCAGCTCGATGCTGGCCCGCTCGTGGTCGCCGGCACGCAGGGCGGCGCGAGCCGATGCCGCATGAACCGGGCCCGTCGTGATGTGCTCGTCGAGGTGGGCGTCGTGGACGGCCGCGCGCGCGCGTTCGGCGAGGTCGTCCGCGGCGGCGCCATCGCCGCGGGACGTGGCGATCAAGGAGCGTTCGGCGAGTGCGAGCGAGGCCGCCGGTCTCCCGCCGATCCGAAGGCCGACGTCGGCCGACTCGGCGAAGAGGTCGTCCGCGGGTCCGTCGTCTCCGCGGATCAACGTCGCGAGTCCGAGCAGCGCGAGGGCGGTCGCTCGGAACGGGCTGGTCCCGGTCTCCTCGCGGACGGCGACCTGCGCGGAGCGGTACATCGCGTCCGCGCCTCCGCACGACATCGTCGCGTGCACGTGTGCGGCGGACGATCGGAGCGACGCGGTGCCGTGCAACGATGGCCCGTCGAGCGGTGCATCGTCGGCGGCCATCGCCCAGCGTTCCGCTGCGGCGGGATCGCCCCCCAGCGCCGCGATCCACGCGGCCATGAGCGCGAGGCCGCCGTTCCGCGCGATCGCGTCCTCGCCGAGCAGCTCGAGCCACCGCCGGAGCGTCGCGATCCGTCCGACGCGGTACGCGTCGAGGCCGATGCGCTGGAGCAGTTCGGCAGCACGGTCCTCGTCACCGCTCGCGTGGGCGTGCACGAGGGCCTCCTCGAGCAACCCCGTCCGCTCGAGGCTGTCCGCTGCGCGACGGTGGAGCTCCGGGATCGCCTCGGGCTCGCGCCGTGCCAGCTCCGCGCGGAGCACGTCTCGGAAGAGGTTGTGGTACCGGTACCATGCGCGCTGGCGATCGAGCGGGACCAGCAGGAGGTTCTGGCGCTCGATCGACTCCAGGGTGCGAGCGGAGCCGGCCCGTTCCATGACCGCGTCGCAGACCGATCCGTCGAGGCGATCGAGGATCGAGGTCCGGGTGAGGAAGCGCTGCCGCTCCCGGGACAGGCGCCCGAGGACCTCCGAACGCACGTAATCGACCACGAAGCGGTCGTCCCCGTTGAACCGGACCGGCGGCAGCGTCGAGCGCCGCTGCTCCTGCAGGGAGAGCGCGGCCAGGTACAGGCCGACCGGCCATCCCTCGGTCGCGTCGGCGAGCTCGGCGGCCTCGGCCCTGGTGGCCCGGACACCCGCGCCTCGGAGAAGGCGGTAGGCCTGCGGCGGGCCCAGCGCGAGGTCCTCGACGCCGACCTCGATCAGCCGGCCGTCGGCGCGGAGGCGCGGGAGTCCGACGCTCGGGACCGCTCGCGCCGCCAGGGCAAGGAGGGAGCCGTTGGGGATGGAGCCGGCGATCGTCGTGACCGCATCCATGACCAACGGCTCGGCGAGGCGGTCGAGATCGTCCAGCACGAGCACGAACGGCCGGGTCCGCGTCGCGAGCGCCGAACCCAATCGCGAGAGCACCCTCGCTGGCGTCGCAACGGTCGGCGACGCGATCGCTTCGAAGACACGCGGCTCGATGGGTTCGATCCGATCGAGTGCGATCACGATGTGTCCGAGGAAGACAACCGGGTCACCGTCGGCCTCGTCGACCGATACCCATGCGAACGGGCGGCGATCGCGCTCGGCCCACTCGGCGAGCAGGGTGGTCTTGCCGTACCCGGCGGGCGCGGTGATCGCCACGACCGAGGCCGTGTCCGAGGCACGCAGGCGCTCCACGAGGTCGTTGCGCCGCACGATCCCCGCTCGGATCGGAGGCCGGAAGAGCTTCGCCTCCGTCACCTCGAACTGGAGTGGC
>DASUMC010000035.1:0-3115 GCA_036277855.1 Actinomycetota bacterium | reverse complement strand
GTCACCACGATGGCCAGCCCGACCCAGGCCACCTTGCGGCGGTAGGGCTTGAAGGTCCCGATCACACGCCGGACGGTCTTGGCCCGGATCGGCCGGTCGTCTTCTTGCGCCGGGGCGCGCATGTACCTGCCGTGCATCACCATGGCCCCAAGGATAAGACGCGCGTGCGACGTGGTATTCCCGTGGCGGCGTGACCGCCCATCCTCGCTCGACGCCGACGACCGGTCAGCCGGCGAGCTCGGCCGCGCGTTCGAAGACGCCGTCGAGCATCGGCGGCGTCAGCCTGCCGGTGAAGGTGTTCTGCTGGCTCGGGTGATACGAGCCCAGCAGCACGAACGGCCCGACCTGCTCCTCGGCCGCGTGGCCGAACCGAGGCCGAGGCCTCACCGGGTGCCCGAGCGCGGACAGCGCACGGAGCGCCCCGTCCCACGCGAACGCCCCGAGCGCCACGAGCACGTGGAGCCGCTCGAGCGCGGCGATCTCGCGTTCGAGGAAAGGGAGGCACGTGTCGCGTTCGGCCGGCGTCGGCTTGTTGCCCGGCGGGGCGCATCGGTTGACAGCGGCCAGGTACACGCGGATCAGACGGAGCCCGTCGTCCCGCGACACCGACGTGGATCGGTTCGACAGGCCGACGCGATGCAGCGAGCCGAACAGGAAGTCCCCCGAGCGGTCGCCCGTGAAGATCCGGCCGGTCCGGTTCCCGCCGTGCGCTGCCGGCGCGAGCCCGACGACCAGGATCCTCGCGGCCGGATCGCCGAACCCCGGGACCGGCCGACCCCAGTACGTCTGGTCGGCGAAGCGGACCGTCTTCTCGCGCGCGACACGCTCGCGCCACTCGACCAGCCGGGGACACGAGCGACAGCCGACGACGTCTCCACCGATCCGCTCCAGATCCCGAGCGCTCATCCGCGCAGCTCGCGGAAGCGCGCGGCCGCCCGTTCGAAGGCGTCGAGCGGGGCGAGCAGGTCCCCGATCAGACCGATCAGCCCCTCGAACCCCTCCGGATGGGCGCCCTCGGTGCGCACCCGGTCGGCGAGCGCGAGCGCCTCGTCCAGACCCCTCGAACACGCCTCCCACTCGGGCTCGATGTCCGGCGAACGCCAGTCGTCCATCCCGTTGCGAACCTCGCGCAGGCCGTCCTCGAACTCCCACAGCGTCTCCGCGAGCGGGCGGCCCGGCAGGCGCGTGCCGGGCACCGACCCGGTGAGGGCGGCCTCGGCGCGTCCGAGCCGGAGCAGGAGGACATCGAACGCCCTCGCGGCTCCCTCGAGGTGCTCCGGCAACCGTCGGCGTCGGAGGCTCACGAACCGACGTGGTCCGCGCGCACGGCGAGCGCCATCCCGGGGTCGTTGGACGCGACCGCATCGAACCCACGGTCCAGCAGCATGCGAACCGTCTCGGGGTCGTCCACCGTCCACGTCCCCAGACGAAGACCAGCCGCGTGCACCTCGTCGACGAACGACGGTCCCGCCGGGATCGACGCCCGAGTGCCGGGCAAGACCATGTCGTGCCCGGCGGAGGCCGCATAGGCGAGCGCCTCCCGAGGTGGAACGAGATCGGTGGTCAGGAACCCGGTCGGGACGTCGGGGGCGACGAGCTTCGAGGCGGCGATCGAGGACGGGTTGAACGAGACCACGAGGACGGGCCCGTCGAAGCCCTGACGCTCGAGCTCGTCGTGGACCGCCTCCACGATCGGCTCGCGGGTCGGCTCGAACGCTGGCTCACCCGGGATGTTCTTGATCTCTGCCGCGATCGCCGCCCGACCGCTCACGCACCGCAGGACCTCGGCCAGCGTCGGCACCGGCGTGGGCACGGCCTCGGTGCCGGCGTTCAGCGAGGAGAGCTGGGCCGCGGCGAGCTCGTGGACCAGACCCCTCCCGTCGGTCGTCCGGTCGACCGCGGGGTCGTGGATCACGACCGGCACGCCGTCGCGCGACAGCCGGACGTCGAACTCCACGATGACGGCGCCGAGCCGGATCGCCTCCTCGAACGATGGGATCGTGTTCTCCGGCCGGGTCGACGAGGCCCCGCGATGGGCCACTACGATCGGGAACGCGTCGTCCGGGAAGCGATGCTCCCGCGCCATTCAGACGAGGCTCGAGGGGCAGAGGTGGTTCACGGGGCAGACCTCGCACTTGGGCTTGCGCGCCACGCAGACCGCTCGGCCGTGGTCGATCAAGACGTAGGTGAAGTCGAACCACTGCTCCGTCGGGATCCGGAGCATCAGGTCCTGCTCGATCTTGTCGGGATCGGACTCCTGGCTGAACCCGAGCCGGTTCGCCAGCCGCTTGACGTGGGTGTCGACGGCGATCCCTTCGACCTTGCCGAACGCGTTGCCCAACACGATGTTGGCGGTCTTGCGCGCTACCCCTCGAAGCGTGACCAGCTCCTCCATCGTGTCCGGCACGTGCCCGCCGTACACCTCGACGATCCTCCGGCACGCCTCGCGGATCGACGTGGCCTTCTGGTTGAAGAAGCCGGTTGGCTTGATGTCGGCCTTCAGCTCGTCCTCGGGCACCTTCAGGTAGTCCTCCGCGGTTCGGTACTTCTCGAAGAGCGTCTCCGTCACCTCGTTGACCTTCTCGTCGGTGCACTGAGCCGACAGGATCGTCGCGACGAGCATCTCGAGCGGGCTGGAGAAGTTCAGGGCGACCTTGGCATCGGGGTAGGTCTCGGACAGGATGCGGATGATCTGCGGGGCGCGTTCCTCGATCGGCGCGTCTCGCCCGAGACCCTTCGACGGCTTCCGCGCGCTCACGCCGCCTCGTCGGCCAGCGGCAGCGGCAGGTCGATCTCGTCGCCCTCGGCGTATCGCGTCCACTCACCATCGCGCAGGACGTGGACCTTGGCCCGACCGATGACCTCCCAGCTCCGGCCGTCGCCCACCATCGCGGTGTCCTCGTCCAGCCCGATGAAGGTGTCGCCGGGCTCCACCGATCCCGCGATGAAGTCCGTCGCGCCGGGGATCCAGGTCTCGACGATGTCCCAGTGCGGCCCGAACAGCGTGTCCCGCACGTACCCGATGCCCGGGGCCCAGATCGAGTCGAAGTCCTGGCTGTCCGAGTCGTACGTCTTCTCGGTGAGGCACGCCACGCCCGCGCTGCACCCCGCGTAC
>DASUMC010000034.1:0-9748 GCA_036277855.1 Actinomycetota bacterium | reverse complement strand
CGGCGGTTCCGCCCGTGGACAACCTCCTTCATCGCGTTCCGACAACCAGGTCGTTCGGTACCGAACGGTAGGTCGGTCCCGTCTGGCGTGTCAAACGCCGCCCCATCCTCTCTCGCAGAGCCGAGACGGTGCCTGTTGTGTCCCGGAACTCCCTCCATACCCAGATGGTGGACTCGAGCGCCAACGTCGGACCCGCGCTAGGTTGGAGACGAGAAGATCACCCGCGATCCTGTGCGAGAACGTCGATGACACGGATGATCCTGGGTTCCACGAGGATGGCGGCTGCGGTCGCTCTCCTGGTCGTGTTCAACACCGCGGCGGTCCTCTGGTTCCTCCGGGCCGGTGGGTCCCCCAGTGCGGTGGACTTCGCCGTCTGGTTCGTCGGCGATCTCGTGATCGTGCTCGTCGCTCTGGGGCTCACCGAGTCTCGGTAGGCGGATGTTGGCGCCTCCCATCATCGGGCCCGACGAGATCCTCGCCGCGCGAGGTCGGATCGACCCGTACGTACGACGAACCCCGGTGCTCGAACTGGAGCCGGGAGTCTTCGACCTTTCCTGCCGCGTCACCTTGAAGCTCGAGCTCATGCAGCACACCGGCTCGTTCAAGCCACGCGGTGCGTTCAACAAGCTCCTCTCGTCCGACGTCCCGGCCCCAGGAGTGATCGCCGCGTCGGGCGGGAACTTCGGTCTGGCCGTGGCCTTCGCCGCCAACATCCTCGGCCATCGCGCAGAGATCTTCATGCCCTCGAGCTCACCGAAAGTCAAAGCCGACCTGATCCGCTCGAAAGGTGCCGACGTCACGATCGTCGATGGGTTCTACTCCGATGTCGTCGGCGCTTGCCGCGATCGTGCGGCCGAGACCGGCGCGCTCGTCATGCACGCGTTCGACCAGCCGGAGGTCGTCGCGGGCCAAGGAACGGTCGGGGTCGAGCTCTCGGAGCAGGTGCTCGATGCCGACACCGTTCTCGTCGCGATCGGCGGAGGCGGGCTCATCGGCGGGGTCGCGGCCTGGTTCCAGGGCGCCGTCCGCATCGTCGGTGTCGAACCCGAGCGATGCCCTACGCTTTCGGAAGCGATCGCGGCCGGTGAACCCGTCGACGTCGAGGTCGGTGGGATCGCCGCCGACTCGCTCGGTCCCGCGCGGGCGGGCGAGATCGCGTTCGCCGTCGTCTCCGAGCATGTCGAACGCGTCGTCCTCGTGTCCGACGATGCGATCCGCGACGCACAGCGCCGGCTCTGGAACGAGATCCGAGTCTTCGCCGAGCCGGGCGGCGCGGCGGCGCTCTCCGCGCTGCTCTCAGGCGCGTACATCGCCGAGCCCGACGAGCACTCGGTCGTGCTCGTCTGCGGTGCGAACGGCGACCTGTCGACGATCGCCGGCTAGGAGAGCTCGGGGCCGGCCGAGAACGCGCCCATGAGTTCGGGGGTGGCGCGCGTGCGGAAGGCCTCGTTCACGCGCTGGCGCTCGAGGGTCTGCTGGAGTTGCAGCGACGACTGTGGGATCGGGTGCGCGGCGAAGAACGCGGCGGCGTCTTCCACCTGCCCGGGCCCGGTGAGGAACCGAACGCCGTCGGCCACGTAGACGAGCGTCGTCGGCGCGAGGCGCGACACGATCTCGTCCCAGTGCTCCTTGATGAAGGCCCACGCCCGGTCGCCGTGGTCACGATTGGCCACCGCGCGCGCCAGCACGCCGGGCGCGTTCTGCGAGCGGACCTCGCCGGTCAGCGTCCTCTCCACGGTCCGCTGGATGAGCTCCGGGTCCCGGAAGTCCGGGAGCGCGTACAGGTAGCGGAGCTCCTCCTGAGGCGTCCGCGCGGATCCGATCGCCTCGAGGTACCGCCCGTAGTCCTCGGCCGTGCCGCCGGCCGCGACGATCGCCACGGAGGCCGCCGCGAGCGAGGGATCGACCTGCCCGTCGCCGCGCGACTCGCGCTCGATCTCCATCGCCATGCCGAACGCCTGGGGGTCGGCGCCGAGCACGCCGAGCGCCGCCATCAACGCGCCGCGGAGCGGCTTGTCCAGGTCGCGCTCGCCCTCGCGCGGCTCCCATCCGATCCGCTCGATCGCCGGCCACAGCAGCCCGCGGATCCACGACCGGAAGTGCTCGCGCGGCCCGTCCGTCAGGAACCGCTCGCACCAACCGAGCCCCTGCAGGAGCGACTGCCACACCGGAAGCTCGGTCTCGTCGGCGAACGACGCCGCGAATCGGCAGAAGTCGACCGCCGAACGACGACCCGCGATCACCGCCGCCCATGTGTCGTCCACCAGTTGCGTGCGCTCGTCGGTCGAGAGCGAACGCAGATCCGCCGTGAGCCGCCCGAGCAGCTCGTCGTCGTACTCGACGCGGACGAACGCGTGCACGCCGGCGTTCACGACCACCTGACCGTCGCCCGGGGCGGGGATCGACAAGCCGCCCGGCTCGATCAGCACGGGTTCGGTTCCCTCGGACGTCCGCACGAGGAGCGGCACGTCCCAGACGGTGTCGTCGTCCTCGCCCGAGATCAGGTACCGCCGCTGCGCGAGTTCGACCCTGCCGTTCCGCAGCCGAGCCGAGACCAGCGGGTACCCGCCCTGCCAGATCCAGCCGTCCATGATCCTGCGGACCGGCTCGTCGGTGGCCTTCTCGATGGCGTCCCACAGGTCGTGCGTCTCGGTGTTGCC
The DNA here is from genome assembly GCA_036277855.1 of Actinomycetota bacterium. Taxonomy (GTDB): domain Bacteria; phylum Actinomycetota; class UBA4738; order UBA4738; family HRBIN12; genus DASSJM01. The sequence goes on along the minus strand of DASUMC010000034.1, from coordinate 7,088 downwards.
GAACCGGTGCTCGTCCAGATAGCGCCGGATCCCGTCGCGGAAGCGTTCGGCACCCAGGTACTGCTCGAGCATCCGCAGGACCGCCGCGCCCTTCGTGTACGTCAGGATGTCGAACATCCCGGACGCGTCGTCGGGCGACCGCACCGGGTACTCGATCGACCTCGTGCTCTGCAGCGCGTCCACCTCGAAGGCGATCGCGCGCGAGCGCAGGAACTGGCTCCACCGCTCCCAGTCGGGACGGTAGGCGTCCACCGCGAGGAGCTCCATCAGGGTGGCGAAGGCCTCGTTCAGCCAGATGCCGTTCCACCAGCGCATCGTCACCAGGTCGCCGAACCACATGTGCGCGAGCTCGTGCGCGATGACGTCGGCGACCGTGGCGAGCTCCGGCTGGGTCGCGTGGTCCGGATCGACCAGCAACAGGCTCTCGCGGTAGGTGACGCACCCGAGGTTCTCCATCGCGCCCTGCGCGAAGTCCGGGAGCCCGACCATGTCCATCTTCGCGTCGGGGTACGGGATCGCGTAGTAGTCGGCGAAGAACCGCAGGCTGAACGCCCCGACCTCGGCCGGGAACGCGCTGAGGCCTTCCTTCCCCGGCCGGTACACGATCCGGAGTGGCACGCCGTCGACGTCGAGCGGCTGGGTGGCCTCGAGCGGACCGACCACGAACGCGACAAGGTATGTGGACATCACCATCGTGTCGGCGAATCGCACCCGGATGCGGCCCTCGCCAGCCGGTTCGCGACCGATCTCGGGGCCGTTCGAGATCGCGAGCACGTCCTCGTCCACCACCAGCGTGACGCCGAACACGGCCTTGAGATCGGGCTCGTCCCAGCACGGGAACGCCCGGCGCGCGTCGGTGGATTCGAACTGCGTGGTCGCGATCGTGCGCGGGACGCCGGCGTCGTCCGTGTAGGTCGAGCGGTAGAACCCCTGCAGCTGGTCGGAGAGCTTCCCGCGGAACTCCAGGTGGAGCGTCCATTCCCCCGGCTCGGCCGTCCCCGACAGGAGCAGGTGCGCGCGTTCGCTCTCCGGGTCCAGGCGGATCGTCGAGATCTCGAGCGTCCCGCCGGGCCCCTCGAGCCGCCCGGGTCCGACGTCCAGGTCGATCGCGTTCAGCACGATCTCGTCGACCGGTTCCACGACCTCCAGCGTCACGGTCTCGGAGCCGGCGAACGTCGCCGCCTCCAGATCGGGTTCGAGGACCAGGTCGTACCGATGGGGGGCGACGGTGCGGGGCAGGCGGTAGCGAGCCTCGTCATCGTCCACGCGCTCTCCGATCGCGGGCTGGTCGGTCACGCGCTCAGTCGTTCACGTAGGTGAGCCACGAGGCGTGTCGCTCGGTCTCGCCCTTGGTCGCGGCGAAGAACGCGCCCTGCAGTTCCTTGGTGATCGGACCGCGGTGCCCCTCGCCCACGGCTCGGTCGTCGACCTCGCGGATCGGCGTGATCTCGGCAGCCGTGCCCGTGAAGAAGCACTCGTCGGCGTTGTACAGGTCGGTGCGCACCAGGTTCTCCTCGGTGACCTCGTACCCGAGGTCACGAGCGAGCGCGGTCACGGCCCCGCGCGTGATGCCGTCCAGGCACCCGGCGGAGATCGGCGGCGTGGTGAGCCTGCGTTCGCGCACGATGAACAGGTTCTCCCCCGAACCGTCGGTGATGAATCCTTGCTCATTCAACATCACGGCCTCGTCGTACCCGGCCTTGAGGCTCTCGATCTTGGCCAGCACGCCGTTGATGTACTGGCCGGTGGCCTTCGCGGAGGATGGGAGCGCGTTCTGTGAGTTCCGGCGCCAGGACGCGATCTTGATCCGGACCCCGTTCTCGAGGGCCTCCTCGCCCAGGTACGCGCCCCAGGGCCAGACCGCGATGAACACGTTCACCGGCGCGTTCAGCGGGTTGACGCCCATCTCGCCGTAGCCGCGCAGCACAATCGGCCGGATGTAGCACGCGGCCAGCCCGTTGGCGCGGATCACGTCCTTGATCCCGTCCGTGATCGCCTCGATCGAGAACGGGATGTCCATGTGGTACAGCTTGGCCGAGCGGAACAGGCGCTTCAGGTGCTCGTCCAGGTGCCAGACGGCCGGCCCCCGAGCGGTCTCGTACGCCCGGATCCCCTCGAACACCCCGCTGCCGTAGTGCACGGCGTGGGAGAGCACGTGGACGTTCGCGTCGGCCCAGTCGACGAGCTCGCCGTCCTTCCAGATCTTCTCGGCCTCGGTGATCGGCATCTTCAGGAGCCTCCTCGGAGAAGGTCGCGGGCCGGGCCGTGGTCGCGGTGGTGTTCCGTGGCCTCGGCGCCGGTGTCGACAGGATAGCGGCTGGTCAGGGGTCTCGGTTCAGCCTTCGCCGGGCAGGTCATAGGCCCGCCAGACCGTCTCGACCTCGTACCGTTCGACGCGATCGAGCGGCCCGAAGCGCTCCTCGGCCCAGGGCCGGAGCTCGCGGACGGCGTCGACGCGAGCGTCCTCGGGGACGTGCCACGTCCAGGACCAGCGCCCGTCCTCGATCGCGTCCAGGAACGACCCGAGCGGCTCCTCTTCTTCCTCGGGGATCGAGGGCAGGACCCTGAGCCGGAGGCCCAGCCGTTCGAGCTCGCCGTCGAGCTCATCGTGGTTGCCCCACATCAGGCCGACGGGGTCGGTGGACAGGCCCGTGATCTCGGAGAATCGGGCTCGGATCGCCCTGCCCACCTCGTCGAACGCCCCCAGCGACACCAGCAGGACACCCCCTGGACGCACCACTCGCGCCATCTCGGCGAGCGCGACGCGCCAGTCGGGGATCAGGTGCAACACCCAGCGCAGGTACGCGGCGCCGAACGCCCCGTCAGCGAAGGGCATCGCCGTAGCGTCGCCGATGACGAGCGGGAGCGGCGGCGCGCCGCCCGCCTTCTCGACGAGCTTCGCGAGCATCGGGGCCGACAGGTCCAGGCCGAAGACCGGGATGCCGGCCTCGTGCAGCCGCAGGGCGAGCAGGCCGGTCCCGACCCCGACCTCGAGCACCCGTCCCCGGTCGCGGAGCTCCGAGGTCAGCAGCGAGATCGTCCGCCCCATCGCCTCGTCCGAGATCGCGCGCGTCCGGTCGTAGTGGTCGGCCGCGGTGTCGAACCGGATCGAGTCGCTCACGTCGCCCGAGGCTACGACTTCGGGATGTCTTTGCTCGGGTCGACGAAGGGCAGGCTCGCGACGGTCACCGGCACGCGCCCGCGAGGCGTCTCGGCCTCGAACGTCGAGCCGGGAGCCTCCCAGCGGATCGGCACCCACGCGTACCCGATGTTCCGCTCGAGCCGGGGCGACCAGGCGCCGGCCGTCACCCTCCCGAGCCTCGCGTCGCCCTTGACCAGCGGCCAGAAGTCGTTCAGTGCGCCCTCGTCCCGCATGGGCTCGCCGCCGAGGTCGATGCCGACGAGCTTTCGGTCGAGCAGGTCGCCGTCGCGGATCTCCTCCAGCCGCGCGCGGCCGAGGAAGTCCGCCTGCTGTTCCCACTCGACGAACTTCTCGAGCCCGGTCACGTGCAGCGGCGTGTCCTCGACCCGGATGTCCGAGCCGTAGTTGAAGATCCCCGCCTCGATCCGACGCGCCTCGCTGGGCGCGATCACGCGGATCCCGTGCGGCTCGCCGGCCTGGAACACGCGCTCGAACAGCTCGCCGCCGCGGCTCGTGTCCTGCAGAAAGAGCTCGAACCCGACCTCGCCCGTCCACCCGGTCCGGCTGATCACGACCGGGATGCCGTCGACCTCGGCTTCGGCGCAGAAGTAGTAGCGGAGGTCGGCCACCACATCGCCGAACAGATCCCGCATCAGCTCCTTCGAGCGCGGCCCCTGGATCTGCATCGGCGCGACGTCGGCCTCGAAGATGGAGACGTCCATCCCCCGCGCGCCCGCGACGCCCGCGAGGTACAGGAGCGCGTCCGAGTCGGCGAGCGCGAGCCAGAACCGGTTCCGGTCCAGGCGCAGCAGCACGGGGTCGTTCACGATGCCGCCCCACGGGGCGGTGAGCAGCACGTAGCGCGCCTGCATCGGCTCGACCTTCGTGAGGTCGCGGCAGGTGACCAGGTTCACGAGGTCGAACGCGTCGGGGCCACGGACCTCGACGCACCGCTCGACCGCAACGTCCCAGAGTGTGACGTCGTGCAGCAGCGCCTCGTATTCGGTGACCGGGTCGTCGTACAGGGTCGGCAGCAACATGTGGTTGTACAGGCCCCAGCTCTTGCACCCGTGGCGCTTGGTCGCCTCGAAGTAGGGCGACTTCCGGTACCACGGCTGGATGTAGAACGTGAACGTCTCGGACGCCATCGATCTCCCTCGTTCCCTGGCTGCGTTCCCTGGCCGCTCGGCGGATGCGGCGCGAGACTAGCCGCTAGTTGAGGTCGGGGTCGAACGGCATCGTCGACATCAACCGATACTCCGGACCCTTGCGGCGCAGGACGTCTGCCCACAGCGCATCGGGATCGTCGGTGAAGACGTCGCTCGCCAGGGCGGGCTCGGTGATCCACGAACCCTCGTCCAGCTCGCCCTCGAGCTGGCCGGCGCCCCACCCCGCGTACCCGGCGAACACCCGGGCGCGCCGAAGGCCCCCGATCGACGCCGCGTCGGTCTCCTCGGGCAGGAACCCCACCGAGTCGAACGCGACCACATCCGCCACCTCCGGGTGCTCGAAATCGGCAACGACCACCGCCGACTGCGACGAGACCGGGCCGCCGATGAACAGCCGGTCGCCCGGCTCCACCAGCCCGGCCAGTGGCGGCACCGCCATGGCGACCTCGACCTCGCTCGCGCGGTTGAGGACGACGCCCACCGCGCCCTCGTCGTCGTGGTGGCCGATCAACACAACCGCGCGACGGAAGTTCGGGTCCAGCAGGGACGTGGCGGCGATCAGCAGGTGTCCGCTCAGCGGTTCCACGGCCCCATCATCGCGCGAACGACCGGTCCACGAGCCGCCTAGACTCGACTGGCCATGGACCCCGAGATCCTCGGCCATTACGAGCGCGGCGTGGAGCTCGAGAGGCTCGCAGGCGGCAGCTCGCGGATCGAGTTCGCGCGGACCAAGGAGCTCCTCGAGCGCCACCTCCCCGAGGTCCCGGCGCGGGTCCTCGACGTCGGTGGCGGCCCGGGCGCCTACGCGATCTGGCTGGCCGGGCGCGGGTATGAGGTCACGCTGGTCGATCCCGTACCGATGCACGTGAGCGAGGCGGCCGCACGAGCGGCCCGCTCAGCCCGTCCGTTCACCGCGGGTCTCGGTGACGCCCGAGACCTGGAACAGGGCGATGGGACGTTCGACGTCGTCCTGCTGTTCGGTCCGCTGTACCACCTCGCCGATCGGGCCGATCGTCGGCGAGCGCTCGCCGAGGCCGCTCGTGTCGTCCACCCGGGCGGGATCGTCGCGGTCGCGGCGATCTCGCGGTTCGCCTCGATCCTGGACGGCATGGTGAACGGCTACCTCTCCGACCCGCGGTTCAGCGCCATCGTCGACGAGGACCTGCGCGAGGGGATCCACCGCAACCCCACGGGGAACATCGAGTACTTCACGACGGCGTACTTCCACCATCCCGACGAGCTGACCGCCGAACTCGTGGACGCGGGGCTCGTCGTCGACGCCCTCTACGGCATCGAGGGACCGGGCTGGCTGCGCGCCGAACTGTGGGAGGAGGCCGGCGGCCGAGAGGCGATCCTCCGCGTCGCGCGCGCGGTCGAGAGCGAGCCGACGATGATCGGGGTCAGCGCACACCTCCTGGCGGTTGCGCACCCGCCCGGTTGACGCGCGATCAGCCCTTCGGGATGTCCTTGTTCGGATCCAGGAAGGGCAGCGCCGCCGTGACCGCGGCGACCGGGCCGTCGGGCGACAGGACCTCGAGCTCGTTCCCGGGCTCGGCAAGCTCGATCGGGACCCACGCGTAGCCGATGTTCTCCTTCCGACGGAAGGAATGCGAGGCGCTCACCAGACGGCCGACGTCACGGCCGTCCCTGCGGACGACCCAGAAGTCCTCGAGCCACATCCGGAAGGGCTCGCCGCCGAGCGTCACGCCCACGAGTTTGCGGTCGACGCCCTCGGCCTCCACCCGTCGGAGCGCGTCCCTGCCGATGAAGTCGGCGTCGAACTCGACCAGGCGCTCCAGGCCGGTCACATGGAACGGCGTGTCCTCCACCGTCATGTCGTTGCCGTAGTTGAAGATCCCCGCTTCGAGCCGCCGCTGGTCGCTCGGGGCGATCGCGCGGATCCGAGATGGAGCTCCCGCCTCCATCACGCGGTCCCAGAGCTCGGTGCCGCGCGAGCCGTCACGCAGGTAGATCTCGTAGCCGACCTCACCCGTCCACCCCGTGCGCGAGACGACCACCGGGATCGAACCAAGGTCCCCTTCCCAACACCGGTAGTACCGCAGGTCCGCGACCTCGTCCCCGAACAGCGCCCGGATCACGTCTCTGCTCTTCGGCCCTTGGACCTGGAGCGGCGAGACGTCGGGTTCGCGGATCGTCACGTCCATCCCTGCGAACGCCTGCACGCCGAGCGCGTACAGCATCGCGTCGGAGTCGGCGAGCGAGAGCCAGAAGTGGTTCTCCCCCAGACGCAGCAGGATCGGGTCGTTCACGATCCCGCCGTTCGGGGCGATGATCGGCGCGTACTTGCACTGCAGCACGTCGCAGCGCGAAAGGTCCCGGCACGTGAGGAGCTGCGTGAACTTCGCGGCGTCGGGTCCGATGATCTCGACCTGACGCTCGACGGCCACATCCCACAGCCCGACGTGCTCGACCAGGTGCCAGTACTCCCGCTCGTCGTCGTCGTACAGGGTCGGGATCAACATGTGGTTGTACAGGTCCCAGCTCGTGCAGCCGGCCTCGACCGTCCGCTGCCAGTACGGCGAACGCCGGTACCACGACGCGGTGTAGAACGTGAACGAGTACGGCTCCTTCATCGACCCCCGCTCCGGCGCTTCCGATCCCTGCGGATCTCGCGCACGCAGTTGTACGCGGGGATGCCGGACACGCCTCCGCCGCCGTGCGTCGCGCTCGAGCACTGGTACAGGCCCTCGATCGGGGTCCGGTAGTCGGCGTACCCAGGCGCCGGACGCATGTGGAACAGCTGGTCGGCCGAGAGC
>DASUMC010000033.1:0-14819 GCA_036277855.1 Actinomycetota bacterium | reverse complement strand
CGTCGATCATCTCCTGCGGAACGTCGACGCGGAACGGGCGAACCTCTGTGTCCTCGACGATGGTCACCGGGTCGATCGAGGCGGTCTTCTCGTCCATGGCTTCTCTTCCCTTCAAGAACGGCGGCTCGTCAGCGCAGCGAGCGGATCAATCGTGATGGTCCCTTACGTCACACAGGAGATGGTGTCCCGCTCTGCGGTGCCGATGTCCGGGGAGGGGCGCGCTCACGTCGATCCTCGCGTCGATCCGTGCGCGTCTGACGACTCACCTTGACTCGCCAGGACCGGGCGCTCTGTACGACGAACCTGGTCTCCTCGGCGGCACAAGGGCGTGTTCATGGGGTCGACAGATGGCTTCAAGTGCGACATGAGCCATGTCATCCCCAGAGTTGAGCCATTTGTGAGCGTAAGCCACGGTAGTCCCGGAGCGCAACAGTCGGTCATTGGGCTCATGGCGCTCGGTGCATTGCTTGCGCAAGCGTTACCCATCGTCAGTCCCGGTTTCGGCCCGCTTCGGCTCCCATGTCGAAGTACTCCAGCAATGCAAGAGCGACCTCGCGCGGGGGATCGAGTTCCACGACGGCGGCTCGCATGTGCTCGAGCCAGCGGTCGCGCTCGGCTCCACCGATCGCGAACGCGAAGTGACGCATACGGAGCCTCGGGTCCCCCCGTTCGGCGCCGTAGGTGGCCGGCCCGCCCCAGTACTGGGCAAGGAAGAGCGTGAGCCGCCTGCGAGTTCGCCCCAGATCGTCGGGGTGTGGGTAGAGGCGCAAGAGCTCCGGATCGCCCGCGACGCGCCCATAGAAGCGATCGACGAGCGACTCGAAGAAGGCCATGCCGCCTACGGCTTCGATTTCATCGTGAACACGATCGGTCGGCGGTGGCGGGCGGCTCTGGTGTCGGCTGTGGGCAATACCGCCTTCGACTACCTCGCCTTGTTGTGCGCGCTCCGAGCCGTCGGGGCATCACCCCGCCCATCGCTCGTGATCCTCGCCTACGCGTCGGCGGAGCTCCTCGCCCAGGTTCCCTTCACGCCCGGCGGGCTGGGGTTCGTTGAGGCCGGCCTCGTCGGCACGCTCTCGCTCGCCGGCGTTCCGGGGGCGTCCGCCCTCGCGGCGACGCTTCTGTATCGCCTGGTGTCCTACTGGCTCCCGCTCCCGCTCGGTGGGATCGCGTACCTCGCGTACCGCCGCCGATACGGATCGAAGGCGCGGCCGGCCTCAGCTCGGTGAGGGCGTCGTGCGGGGCTCGTGTCCGAGCCGGATCCTCCTCCGTGCGCCACGGTCAGCTGGTGGATCGCGTTCGTGAGCGTCAAGATCTGATGCGACAGGTCCAGCAGCTCCTCGTTCTGCTTCTCCTCGAGTTGGACGGACTTCCACTCCTGCGCGGCGACCACTTCACGCTTCTCGTCGGCGCGGTTCTGGCTGATCATCACGAACGTCGACAGGAAGATCGCTTCGAGGGACACGATCAGGGTCAGGGTCGGCCACGGGCTCTTCTCGATGAACAGCATCCAGATCGTGAACAGCGCGACGTGGAGGTACACGAACTGCATCGACCCCGCATAGGTCGTGATTCGGTCCGCGATCCGGTTCTGGACGTTCTCTGCGCGCTGCTGGGCGTGCTCGACGAGCGCCGGAAGCGGCTCGAGGGGGAGCGTGCGATGTTTGCTCAATGTGTCCTCCCTTCGGCGGAGACGGCAACTGCGCTGCGCTCGGGTGAGGATCCCGGTCGGTGCGTGGGTCCATCGCGATCCGGATCCGTGACATGATGAGCCCGTGGGGAACGAGTTCGTGCCGGTGTTCTCGGCGCTGTCATGGGTCGAGGCAGAGATCGCCAAAGGCAGACTCGAAGCCGAGGGCATCACCGTCGATGTCCGAGGTGAAGGCGGCGAAGGCCCCTACCCGGTCGGTCCCGTAGAGCTCCTCGTCCCGGCGAGTTCCGAGGGGCAAGCGCGACGCATCCTCGAGCAGGCCCAAGAGGGGTCTGATCAGTAGCTCCTGCCGGATGGTGAACCAACGCCGGAAGTGCGTTGACGAGTCGATCGGCGAGTCCTGACGGATACCATGGGGCCGTGGACCAGCCTGCGTCTCACACGGGTAACCGACAGCCCACCCTGATCTTCGACGGGGATTGCGGGATCTGCACGTGGGCCGCGAACTTCTCCCGGCGACGCCTTCCACCCGGGGTCCGCGTGGTGCCTTGGCAGCTCGTCGATGACCCGTCGTCGGTGGGACTCACGCGCGAGACGATCGCCGAGGCGGTGTGGTGGATCGACGCGCACGAGCGCCTCCACCGCGGACACCGCGCGTTCGCCGAGGCCGCTCGGGCATTCGGAGGCGTGTGGTGGATCCTCGGGAGCCTCGGGCGCGCCCAGGCGCTGGATCGGCTCGGCGCTCGAATGTACTCCGTCCTGGCACGGAACCGCTTCCGCCTCCCGGGCTCGACGCCCGCTTGTCAGGTCCCGGCGTCCGCCGAGACTCGACGCAGGACCTAGCAGTCCACCGCGGGTCGTCATGTCCTTCCTCACCACGACCTCGTGACGCGATCATGGCGTTGAGATGAGCACGTGGAGTCTGCTACATTTTGAGCGTATGCTTAAAGCAGACGCTCAACCAGGGCCTAGGGCCGCCAGGCGCGGCCCGGCCGAGCGGTCGACGAAGGATCGAATCGTGGAGGCCGCGATCGAGACGCTCAAGCGCAGAGGGTTTGCCGGGGCCTCCGCACGGGCGATCGCGGAGCAAGGCGGCTTCAACCAGGCGCTGATCTTCTATCACTTCGGGACGCTACACGGGTTGCTGCTCGCCGCCCTGGACCGGACGAGCGCCGAGCGCCTGCAGAGCTACCGAACGGCGGCCGCCTCGGCCGGGAGCCTCGAGGATCTGCTCGATGTCGCGGCCGAGGTCTACGAGGAGGATCTTCGCTCCGGGCACATCAAGGTCGTGGCCGAGATGATCGCGGGCGCCTCGTCCGCTCCGGAACTCGGACCAGAGATCGTGCGCCGCGTCGAGCCGTGGATCGACTTCGCCGCGACGCAGATCGCCCGCGCGCTGAAAGGCTCCGGTGTCGAAGGCATCGTGCCCGCCCGCGACGCCGCGTACGCCCTCGTCGCGCAGTACCTCGGCATCGAACTGCTCTCGCACCTCCAAGGGGACACCGCGGCGGCGGATTCGTTGTTCAACGTGGCCGGGAACATCGGTCGGCTCCTCGGCCCCATGCTCCAGCTCGGCGCGGCGATGGGTGCGGCAGATTCCCGCGAGTGAGCTCGGGACGTTCCCCTCCGGTTCACCCGTCGACGATCTCTCCCCATCGCCTCCAGAGCATGTCCGCGTCCCGACGATGCTTCAGCGCTGGTCGGACCTGTCGTTTCTTCATTGGCCGTTCGACCCGGCTGCCGTTCAGCGATTGCTACCCGACGGTCTTGCGGTGGACGTCGTGGATGGCACCTCATGGGTGGGCATCCTGCCGTTCCGCCTCTCGCTCACGCTCCCGGGCGTTCCGGTGATCCCCTGGCCGCGCGTTTCGGCGAAACCAACCTGCGGACCTACGTCGTCGGCCCCGATGGGCGACGAGGGATCTGGTTCCTCTCGCTCGACGCGGCCCGCCTCGGAGCGGTCCTGGTCGCCCGGCGGACGTATCGCATCCCGTACGTCTGGTCGCGCGTGCGCGTCTGGAGGGATGACTCGATCGTGCGCTACGAGACCAGACGCCGATGGCCCGCAGGAGGATCCGTCATCTTCGCCGCCGCGGTGCAACCGGAGGAGCGTGTCCCACCCGCGTCCCTCTCGGTCCTGGAGCGATCGCTCACATGTCGGTGGCGCCTGTACAGCCCGGCACCCTTGCAGCTCCCGGTCTCCACGCTCGGGCTGCTCGCGACTCAGGTGGAGCACGAACCGTGGCCCCTCTGGCGAGCACGGTGCACGTACCTCCGCGAAGGGGTGTTCGACGCGGCCCGGCTGCCGCGACCCGAGGGTCCCGCGATCGCGCATTTCTCGCCCGGCGTCGAGGTGCGTTTCGGCCGCAGGGTCGCCGTCGACGTGGGGTAAACGCGGTTCGCGCAAAGGTCGGCGAGATCCCTTGGCTCACGTGCTCCCAGTGGGCCGTTCCTCGGCGGGAGCGCCGGACACTTCTGGCAGGCTCGTTCCTGCCGCGATGCCTCCTCAGCCTGAATGAGCGATCGGAATTGTGCGATGCACTGGTATTCCTCGACGTCTCGCAGCTCCTCATTCGGTCGTCTCGGCATGGATCACGTTCTTCAGGCCGTGGCGATTGCATATTCCGGGCGCCCGGTGGGTCGGTAAACCTGGATCACGACCCCCTTGGGGGTGGACTGCGATTCCACCAGTTCGAGCGCGATGTCCGGGCCGGTGTCGGGGAACAGCCGCGTGCCCTGGCCGACGACGACGGGGCAGACAAGCAGATTGATCTCGTCGACGAGATCGTTGTCGAGCAGCCACCGGACCAGGACCCCGCTGCCGTGCACCTGCAGCTCGCCTCCCGCCTTGGCCTTCAACTCGCGAACGGCGGCCGCGAGGTCACCGGAGAGGACGGTCGTCTTCGCCCACTCGGGGTCGAAGGGTGTGGTCGATGCCACGTACTTGGGCGTCGTGTTCAGCGCCGTCCAGATCGGGCTGTCGCCCGGATCATCCCACGTCCCCCAGGAGCCGGCGAAGATCTCGTAGGTCCGCCGGCCGAACAGGAACGCGTCCGCGCGCTCGTAGACCTGGTTCAGAAACGTCGCGGCCTCTTCCTCGAACAGCGGCGCGACCCATCCGCCGCGCTCGAATCCGCCGCGCCGATCCTCATCCGGCGCGCCGAGTCCCTGCATCACTCCGTCGACGGTGACTATCGTGGTGGTGGCGAGCTTCATGGCTTCGTCCTTTCTCTCGTGGTGGTTTCGAGATGACCTTCTCCATGACCCTCCTTCCACTCCCCGATCTGCTGAGACACGGAACGCGCCAAATTCTCATCGGTACCCGCCGCCTGATCCTTCCTTCGTCGATCGGGCGCCGGAGTTCGGCGTGCTTGACTCGTAACCGGCGAGGACGGCAAGTGACCTCCGGGGCAACCTTCGAGCCTGACTCCCGTTTACTTCTGTTGCGGGGCACTCGAGGAGGTATCGACCTGGCCCGTTCTGGCCGAGGGAGGCTCCTCGTCACTACGTTCCGCGCGTAGAGGGAGGGGGAGGGATGTTCGGTCGATGGAAGAAGTCGGGGTCTGCGGCAGCAGAGAGGAGGCGGCCGGCTTCGCTCTTCGTCGTCGCGTTCTCGCTCCTGCTGATCATGCTGTTCTTGGCAGCTCCAGCCAGCGCCGTAACACAATGCACCTTCGCGGGCGCCACTGCGACGGTGACCATCGATCCAGGGAACTCCGCGGTCATCGGCGTGAACACCGCGCCCACACCAGACGAGATCATCTTCGACAATGACACGACGCTTGCAGGCGCCGCGCAATGCGGTAACGCGGACGTGACGAACACGAATCTGATCGACGTGGATGGGAGTAGCGGGAGCCAAGCCTTCGTTGTTGCCTTGTCCGGCGGTGCCTTCACATCGAACAACGACTTCAACATCGATCTGGGAACGGGCACCGACACGCTCATGATCGTCGGGTCCGGCGGTACTGACGCGATTGGCTTCGCTTCCCCAGCGAGCATCACCCTTGGCGGGGGCACAAACATCACGCTCGCATCGGGATCGGCCGAGGCATTCACCGTGAACACCGGGCTCGGTAACGACACCGTGAGCGGTGGGTCCTTCGCGATGGCCATCACCATCAACGGCGAAGCGGGAAACGACATCCTCACCGGCGGGAGCGGCGTCGACATCATCAACGGCGGCGCCGCGAACGACACGATCAACGGCGGTACTGGCACGGCGAACGACACGCTGACCGGTGCCGACGGCACGGACAGGCTGACCTATGCGGGTGTTACGGCCGCGCTGACCGTCAACCTCGCCACCACGACCGCACAGAACACCGGCGGAGGCGGAACCGACACGATCTCGACCTTCGAGAACCTCACCGGTGGATCGGGTGCGGACACCTTGACGGGAAGCAGCGTCGCGAACTCCATCAACGGTGGTGACGGGGACGACACCATCAACGGTGGCGACGGGAACGACGGCCTGCAAGGTGATGCCGGCGACGACACCCTGATCGGGGGTGCCGGGGACGACACCATCAACGGTGGCGACGGCACCGACACCGTGAGCTACGCAGGGACAACGGGCGCGGTCACCGTGGACCTCTCCGTGACCACCGCGCAGAATACGAGCGGGGCGGGCACGGACACCATCACGAACGCGGAGAACCTGACCGGGGGCAGCGGCGGCGATACGCTCACCGGAACCAGCGGACCCAACGCGCTGGGCGGCGGTGACGGAGACGACTCTCTCAACGGCGGCGACGGCACCGACATCCTCCGCGGCGGCGCCGGGCGCGACAACGGCAACGGTGGTGCCGGCGATGACTCCGTCAGGCTCGGCGGCGGCAAGGATGCGGGTCGCGGCGGAGGCGGCAAGGACGCGCTCCGAGGCGCAGGCGGCAACGACGCGCTCCGAGGCGACGCCGGCAACGACAGGATCCGTGGCGGAACCGGCAACGACAGGATCCGTGGCGGCCCGGGCAGGGATACCTGCAAAGGCGGGCCCGGCAACGACCACATCAAGGGCTGCGAGAACTGATCTGTAGGTTCTTCCGGAGGGCCCAGGCATTCGCCGGGGCCTTCCGAGGGAAGCCACTCGCGAAACGGTGGTTGAGGGACGAAGACAAGGGTATGGCGGAGATATGGCTTCGAAGACCAAGGAATCGAAGAAGGGCACGGTCGTCACCGCGCTGGGCGAATCCGCCCTGACCGGTCTGCCTGGGAAGGTCGGTGGTGCGGTAGCCAAGCCCGTCTCCCAGCGAACACGCTGGTCCGAGCAGCAGATCCGGACGGCGATCGGCCTCGCCCTGTTCGCATGGGCGCTGTACCGCGTGCTCCGGCCCGCGGTCCGCGCGATCCGGAATCGCTGATTCGGCATAGATCGCGCCCGCACCGGGTACCAGAGCTGTGTACGTGTCCAATCGATCGCACATGGGAGGTTCGCATGGGGCTGTTCGGAACCGCGCTCGCGTTCGGAGCCGGCTACGCGACCGGCATGAAGCTCGGCGACAAGCCGATGGAGAAGCTGCGAGAGACCACGCAACAGATGCGTGGTCGCACTGGGGACGCCTCAGCGGTCGATGTCCGTTCGGTGACCGAGGTCATGTCCACCTCTGTCGAGATCGTGCAGGGCGACACCAGCCTCGTCGAGGCGGCTCAGCGGATGGCTCGTGCGGATATCGGCGACGTCTTGGTCGTCGACTCCGGCGGCGTGCTCCGCGGCATCGTCACCGACCGGGACATCGCGATCCGTGTCGTCGCGGAGGGTCAGGATCCGGGAAGCGTCCAGGTCGGAGAGGTGATATCACCGGCCGTCAGCGTTGGATCGAACGCCACCGTCGAGGAGGCGATGGGGGTCATGCGCCAACACGACATCCGCCGTATCCCTGTGGTGGAGGCCACCGGCAGGCCCGTCGGCGTCATCTCGCTCGGAGACCTGTCGACATCACCTAGGGCCCGCGGCGTGCTGGCGGACATCAGCGCGGCGCCGCCGAACAACTAGCGCGCCGAACCAAGGCGGTGCGAGGCCCGATGCCGGCAGGCTGAGCCGATGTGAGATCACCCTTGCCGGATCTCCAGATGTTGCCGCCATGACTGTTTATGCCACCTCTCGACGGTGGCTCTGGGCGAACTCCTGGAGGCGGATCTGGCACGTCGGACAGAGTGCGTCGGGACGAACGACCGCCTCGCCACCAACGAACGCACTGAGATAGAGACGCGCGAGTTGCTGGGCGCATCGTGGGCACAGCGACGGGTGAGCGATGTAGCGCGACGTACACGCGACGGTACGGAGCCGGCCGGTCGCGCGCAATCGCCCGATCTGGGCACGACCGAACGGTGGACAGCGAGTCGTGGGAGGGCGAGTTCGGAATGGTCCTAAAGTCCCCTTCCCTGGTGCCGATTTCGTTCTCATGAAACGGCTTGGGACTCGGCGGCCCATGAACCCGGTCGATCCCCGGGTTCAGGAGGAGCGCGAGGCGCGGTTCGCCCGGAACATCGACGCCTTCATCCGTCGAGACTTCGGCGTCATCGAGGAGACCATGCGGCCGGATGTGACGCTCGAGATGCCCGGGTCGTCCTGGGTGGCGGGTACCTACCTGGGTCTCGAGGAAGTGGCTCGCGGCGTCGTGGCGCTCCGCCAGGTGTTCAACTCGGATACGAGGTTGATCACGTTCCTCCACGAACGGGACCAGATGCTCGTGAGACACGCGATCAACGTGAGCGGCCCACGCCACGACGTCGAGATGAACCTGGGTGTGGGGATCAGGTATGACGAGCAGGGAAAGTTCGCGACCATCGACGTCGAGCCGGCCGATATCGACCTCTTCGACTACGTCGTGAACTCGCGCCTCGACGGAACCGCTCCGTAACCGGGCGCCGCCGCTGCATCTACCCGGTCCGGACGGGCACGTGTCCCTCGATGGTCGTGCCGGCGCCGGCGCGGGAACGGACCGTGAGCGTGCCGCCCAGCGCGGCCAGACGATCCGCCATGTTCTGGAGGCCGCCGCCGAGGCGTGTCGTGGCGCGATCGAACCCCCGGCCGTCGTCGCGGATCGAGAGCACGAGCTCCCCGTCGTCCTCGAGGAGGGTCACGGCGACCTCGTTGGCCTCCGCGTACTTCGCGGCGTTCTGCAGGGCCTCGAGCGTGCAGAAGTAGACGGCGGTCTCGAGCTCCTGCGGATAGCGACCGATCCCGTCGGCCTCGACGCGTACCGGTACGGGTGAGCGTCGCGCCTGGGCATCGATCGCGGCCGCCAGCCCTTGGTCGGCCAGGAGCGGCGGGTAGACGCCGCGCGCGAGCTCGCGGAGGTTCTCCAGCGCGTCCGTCACGTCGCCCTCCAGCTGCTCGAGCATCCGATCCGCCTCCGCGAGGTCCCTCGACGCGGTCGACCGGGCGAGCCTCAGCCGGACCGCCAGGGCGACGAGTTGCTGCTGCGCCCCGTCGTGCAGGTTGCGTTCGAGGCGTCGTCGCTCCGCGTCTTGGGCGGCCACCAGCCGCTGACGGGAGGCGCGGAGATCCTCGATCAGCCGGGAGTTCGCGAGCACGAGCCCGGCCTGGCCGGCCAGGTCGGCGACGAGCTTCTCCTCGACCGGTGAAAGGGGCTCGCTGGGCGGCTTCGTGACGGTGAGCAGTCCGAG
Organism: Actinomycetota bacterium; assembly: GCA_036277855.1. GTDB lineage: Bacteria > Actinomycetota > UBA4738 > UBA4738 > HRBIN12 > DASSJM01. The sequence continues at coordinate 5,536 of DASUMC010000033.1, read as the reverse complement.
GAGCTCCCGCTGATGCCGGACGGCTATCGACGCGGTCGCGCCCTCGACCGCGGGCGGCTCGTCGGCCACGAAGGGGATCGCGCTCGCCGTCGTTCCGTTCGTCGGCCATGTCGCGGCCGGCCGGATCTCGTCGCCGACCCGGAGCCAGACGACGGCCGACGTGGCGCCCGTCCCCTCCGCGAGGAGCCGCGCCATCCGGACCAGAATGTCCTCGCCGGAGTAGGTCTCGCCGACGTGCTCGGAGAACCGGGACAGGACCTCGTAGGGCGTCGCCCGCTCCCCGTACACCAGCCGGTTGGCGATCTGTTGCGCCTGCCGCCGGATCGGCTGGAACGCCACGGCGACGATCGCGGTCGCGACGAGCGAGACGCCCTCGGTGACCCCGATGAACGCACCGATCACCACCACCACGATCACGTAGATCGCGGTGATGACGGCCGCCAGCGCCCCGTAGGTGATCGTCTTGTTGATGATCAGATCGATGTCGTAGAGGTTGTGCTTCAACATCGCGATGCCGATCGCGACGTACAGGAACACCAACGAGATCGAGACGATCGCCGAGACGACGGCGGAGTCGGAGAAGAACCCGACGCTGAACGCCACGGCGGCCACCGCCGCGGCCGAGACGAACCACTTGAGCTGGAGCCGTTCGGCGCCCCTAGAGCGCCGGTAGCGGAACACGAGCGAAACGACCGACAGCAGCAGCGCGACGATCTCCGCGAGTACCGCGATCACGATCGCTACTCGGGCGATATCGCCGGCGGACCCGGCCGCGACGTTGATCCCCTCGAACGGATCCGACCAGCTGGCCGTCGCGAGGATCAGGGAGGCGATCGTGAGCAGGACGAGGATGACCCCGACGAGCCAGACGACGGGACGCCAGCGTGGGGATGGGAGGTGTCCAGTCGGGAACAGGAGGAACAGCAGGGTGAGGCAGACGATGGGGATGGGCCACAGCACGTTGCTGAGCCACGCCAGCGCCCGTCCGGCCGGGAGGACATCGGGATCGGCGAGGAGCGCGTGGAGCGCGTAGGCCTGCCCGAAGCTCGCGAGCGCGAGGGCGGCCCCCGCGACGATGAAGACCCAGCCGATCGCGTTCCGGGGAGCCTTGTTCACGATCACGATGCCGAGGATCGGCACGCCGATGTTCACGACCAGGTCGGCGACGTCGGCGGCGCTCCAGATCCCGACGTTGCTCGGCAGGTCGCTTTCGCGATCGACGAACAACAGCACGAGGGCGCCGACGAGCAGCACGATGGAGGCGATCCCGACGGACCAGGCCAGCCTCCGAGCGGTCCACGTGGTCATGACCTCACCCCACCCCGGATTGTGACCTCACGGCGCTCCATCCGGAAGGTGGACCGAGGAGGATGGAGACCCCCGGACGTTCGGGGACGCCATAATGCGGCGTCTGGACGGGAGGAGGCGGGCGAGCTGAGCGACGACGTCGACACCGAGGTCGATCAGGGCGGTTGGATCGCGGTTCTGCCCGTGTCCGATCTGGCGGATCGCAAGCCGGTGAAGGTGGACGTGGAGGGTTCGGCGGTGCTCCTGGTCCGCAACGGCGACGAGCTGTTCGGGATCGGCAACCGCTGCACGCATCAGGGTGCACCCCTGCACAGGGGGCCGGTCCGGTTCGGCGGATCGCTCCGGACGGTGCAGTGCCCGCTCCACGGCAGCACGTTCGATCTCGCCGATGGCCGCGTGCTGCGCGGTCCCGCGACCGAGCCGGTGCGAATCTACGAGACACGCATCACGCAGGGCGTCGTCGAGATCCGGCCGCGGTAGGATCCGCGGCGTGGAACCCGAGGCCGGCACCGGAGCCACCGGCCCGTTCGGCTCGAGGTTCGTGGGCCTGGGGATCGGGCTGGCGACGGTCGTGATCCTCGTGATGCTCCCCTTCCTGATCCCGGTCACCTTCTACGTCGTCGCGAACGTCTACGCGCTCATCAAGGGGACGACGTTCTCCTCCGGCACCGCCAACACCGGCGTGGTCCTGACCCTGCTGGTGTTCTCGGTGGTCGTGTTCCCGGTGGGGCTCGCCGTCGCGATCGCCTACGTGGGCCGCGCCCTGTCGCCGAAGCGACGTCGCGGCTGAACCGCCGGTTCGCTACCCTCCCTAGCTTCATGTCGACGCTCAGACAGGACCCGACCACCCGTCAGTGGGCGATCCTCGCCACACGTCGCGAGGAGCGGCCCCACGAGCCCGTCGTGATCCCCCGCCCCGAGCTGCCCGAACGCGATCCCGCCTGCCCCTTCTGCCCCGGCAACGAGGACCAGACGCCACCCGAGATCCTGCGGGAGCCGCCCGGGCCGGACTGGCAGGTCCGGGTGGTCCCGAACATGTACGCCGCGCTCTCCGGCGACGGATCGGCCGGCCGCTCGGGCGAGCCGATGTTCCGCGAGATGCCCGGGATCGGGAGCCACGAGGTCGTGATCGAGACCCCCCGGCACCACGGCCGGATGGACGAGATGTCCCGGGAGGCGGTCGCGAGGGTCGTCCGGGTGTGGCGGGAGCGGTACCGGGCCCTCATCGCACGGCCCGACGTCCGGGCCGTGGTGGTGTTCAAGAACTTCGGAACCCTCGCCGGCACCTCGCTCACGCACCCGCACTCGCAGATCGTCGCGACGCCCGTCTACCTCCCCCGCCTGCTCCGGAGGCTCGACGTGGCCACGCGCTACTACGACGAGAACGGCGCCTGCGTCTACGACGAGCTGATCCAGGCCGAGGCGCGCGCAGCCGTGCGGATGGTCGAGGAGGTCGGGGGGTTCGTCGCGTTCGAGCCGTGGGCCGCGCAGACCCCGTTCGAGACGTGGATCGCGCCCACGTTCCATCAGGGTTCGTTCGGCGACCTGGCCGACGAGGCGATCGACGACCTCGCCGAGGTCCTGATCCGAACGCTGTCCGCGGTGCGCCGCGCGTGCGGCGACCCCGACTACAACCTCGTGATGTACTCGGCGCCCACGAACGGCGGCCACGCGGAGCAGGTCTTCCACTGGCACCTCAAGCTGATCCCCCGGATCTCGACCCAGGCGGGGTTCGAGATCGGCTCGGCGATGGCGATCAACACCGTCGCGCCCGAGGACGCCGCGGACGCCCTGCGGCGGGCGCTCGCCAACGCCTAGCAGCCCGAGTCGACCCAGCGCGGCCCGGCGCCGACGGGCACCTCCAGCCGTTCGGCGAGGCGCGTGAGCCTGCGGCGGTAGATCCGCATCTCCCTTCGGTTGAAGTCCGCGTGGGTGCTGCAGCGCCAGTCCTCGTACCGCTCGTGGTGGAAGGGGCTCTGGAGCGTCTCGGCGTGCCCGATCACGTTGCCCCACGAGATCCCGTAGCGCGACATCAGCCAGACCGTCAGACGGAGCGACGCGCGCATCATGTCGTGGTCGCCGAGGATCGCGCCGGCGCTCGTCCCCACGTGCTCGATCCCGATCGCGGTCCAGTTCATCCCGATCGCGTGGCGGCACCGGATCCCCAGGTTCACGAGCTGGTAGATCGTTCCGTCGGTGTCGATCAGGAAGTGCGAGCAGACCCCCGGCTTCTCGCCCAGATGCGTGCCGTTCGCGGCGAAGTGGTTCCACGCCGAGTCGAACGAGGTCCCGTCGGTGTAGTGCTCGACGACGACCCGGGGATCCGTGAGCTCGTACGTGTGCTCACCGTAGTGGCGCTGGGAGTACCGGGCCATCTGTCGCTTGCGGGCCGCGCCGAACGGCATCCTCTTCCAGACGATCTGCGGCTTCACGTCGCCCGGGTCCGGGACCCCGACCGCCATCGCGGCCGACTCGGGCGCGAACAGGAGCAGGGCCGAGACCAGGAACACCGCGGCGCGCCTCACGCGGCGGCCCGGAGGCGCTCGAGCGTGCGCTCGCGCCCGAGGAGCTCGAGGGACTCGGGCAGCGGCGGCGAGACCGTCGACCCGGTGACCGCGGCCCGGACGGGTTGGAACCCCTTCGTGCGGTTCAGGCCGGCCGACGCGGCGAGCTCGTCGAGCCTGGCCTTGATCCCATCGGCCTCCCACGGCCGCAGGTCGGCCAGCGAGTCGGCGACGCCCTTCAGGTAGCCGACCGGCGCCCTCGAGATCACCCCCGAGGCCTTCTCGTCGGGGGCGATGTCGTCGGTGAACAGGAAACGGAGCAGCTGCACCGAGTCCGAGAGGGTCCTCATCCGCTCCTTGACCAGCGGCATCGCGCGGCGCAGGAGCTCGAGGTCCGGAGACAACCCCGCGGCGGACAGGAAGTGCAGGCAACGGGACGCGAGGTCGTCGTCGTCGAGCGACTGGACGTAGTGGTTGTTCATCCACTCGAGCTTCTCGACGTCGAACCGCGCCGGGTTCCTCGAGACGCGCTCGAGCTCGAACGCGCCGATCAGCTCCCGCCTGGACAGGAAGGTCGTCTCCGCGTCCTTGGACCAGCCGAGCAGCGCGAGGTAGTTCATGAGCGCCTCGGGGAGGACCCCCCGCTCGCGGAACCCCTCGACGCTCGTCGAGCCGTGCCGCTTGGACAGCGGCTTGCCGTCCGCGCCGTTCACCTGCGGCACGTGCGCGTACGCGGGTGGCGTGCCGCCGAGCGCCTCGATCACCGCGGCGTTCCGGGGCGCGCTCGCCAGCAGGTCGTCGCCGCGGATCACGTGCGTGATCGCCATCTGCATGTCGTCGACCGCGACCGCGAGCAGGAACACCGGCGAGCCGTCCGAACGCACGATCACGAAGTCGCGGATCTGACCCGACGGCCACCGGACCTCGCCCTTCACGAGATCGTGGACCACGTGCTCCCGCTCCGGCATCTGGAAGCGGATCGCCGCGGTGCGGCCCTCGGCCTCGAAGGCCGTGCGCACCTCCGGGTCGCGACACTTGCCGTCGTAGCCTGGCGCCTCGCCGCGCGCGAGGGCGGCGGCGCGGCGCTCTTCGAGCTCCTCCTCCGTGCAGTAGCACCGGTACGCGTCGCCCTGGGACAGGAGCCGCTCGGTCATCTCGCGGTAGAGGTCGAGGCGCTGGGACTGGCGATACGGGGCGTGCGGACCGCCGACATCGGGGCCCTCGTCCCAGTCGATCCCGAGCCACCGGAGCGAGTCCATCACGCCGTGGAAGGCCTCCTCGGTGACCCGCGAGGCGTCCGTGTCCTCGATCCGCAGGACGAACGCGCCCTGATGATGGCGCGCGAACGCCCACGAGAACAGCCCCGTCCGGGCGTTGCCCACGTGGATCGACCCGGAGGGCGCGGGCGCGAACCGGGTCCGAACGCCCGGGCTCACGTGCCCGCCTCCACCGGGTTGGCGAGCGTGCCGACCCCGTCGACCTCGACCTCGACCACGTCGCCGGCCGCGAGGGGACCGACCCCCTCCGGCGTCCCCGTGAGGATCACGTCACCCGGCAGCAGGGTCATGAAGGTCGTGATGTATTCGATCAGGGTCGCGACGCCGAACACCATCTCGCTGGTCTGCCCCGCCTGGCGCACCTCGCCGTTGACCCGCGCCTCGACCCGCACGTCGTTCGGGTCCAGGTCGGTCTCGATCCACGGCCCCAGCGGGCACGACCCGTCG
>DASUMC010000032.1:0-4865 GCA_036277855.1 Actinomycetota bacterium | reverse complement strand
CTGGTTGTCGTCGGCCGTCGTGAAGATCTCGGACTTGCGGGTCGGGATCGTGGTGTTGCGCTCGATCAGGCGGGTGAAGATGCCACCCTTGGTCTCGACGCCGAGTGTCAGGGGCGTCACGTCCAGGAGCAGGATGTCCTTCACGTCGCCCTTGAGCACGCCGGCCTGGATCGCCGCGCCGACGGCAACGACCTCGTCCGGGTTCACGCCCTTGTGCGGCTCCTTGCCACCGGTGAGCTCCCTGACCAGCTCCTGGATCATCGGCATCCGCGTGGACCCGCCGACCAGGATGATGTGGTCGATCGCCTCGACGCTCTTGCCCCAGTCCTTCACCGCGAGCTCGAAGGGCTCGCGCGTGCGCTGGACCAGATCCTCGGTCATGCGCTCGAACTCGCTGCGCGTGAGCTTCATCTCGAGGTGCAGCGGGCCGTCGGCGCCGGCCGAGACGAACGGCAGGTTGATCGTGGCCTCGCTCACCTGCGAGAGCTCGATCTTCGCCTTCTCGGCGGCCTCCTTGAGACGCTGGAGCGCCATGCGGTCGGCCCCGAGGTCGATCCCATAGTTGTTCTTGAACTCCTTGACCATCCAATCGATCACGCGCTGGTCCCAGTCGTCGCCGCCCAGTTGCGTGTCGCCGTGGGTGGACTTGACCTCGAACACGCCCTCGCCGATCTCGAGCAGCGAGACGTCGAAGGTCCCGCCCCCCAGGTCGAACACGAGGATCGTCTGGTCGTGCTGCTTGTCGAGCCCGTACGCGAGCGCCGCGGCCGTCGGCTCGTTGATGATGCGGAGCACCTCGAGCCCCGCGATCTGCCCGGCCTCCTTGGTGGCCTGGCGCTGCGAGTCGTCGAAGTAGGCCGGCACCGTGACCACGGCCTGGTTCACCGAGTCGCCCAGGTACGCCTCGGCGTCGCGCTTCAGCTTGCCGAGGATCTGCGCGGAGATCTCCTGCGGCGTCCACTTCTTGCCATCGACGTCGGGGCCCCAGTCCTTCGCCCCCATGTGCCGCTTCACGGACCGGACCGTTCGATCCGGGTTGGTGATGGCCTGGCGCTTGGCGACCTCGCCAACCAGGATCTCGCCGTTCTTGGCGAAACCCACCACCGAGGGGGTGGTGCGGGAGCCTTCGGCGTTCGGGATAACGACGGGCTCGCCGGCCTCGAGCACCGAGACCACCGAGTTCGTCGTCCCCAGGTCGATCCCCACCGCACGTGCCATTCGGGTTGCCTCCTTCGCTCGACCTTCCTCAGCCGCTCACTATACAGAACCTTGAGCGCATGGGTATCAACCCCGTGCCTGGGAGAGGGTATTCCCGAGAGCTGGGTCCCCTACCGTGCTCGGGGGGCCAGCAAGAGGCCTCGATCATGGCGCCGGACCGTGACGTCGTCCGGCCAAGCGTTGCGAGGGGCCGGGTATGCTCGCGCCGATGGTCGTTCGAGCCGCGGTCCTGGCGATCCTGATCGGCTTCGCGGGCGGGCTCGCGGCCCGCCGCGCACGCTTGCTCACGCGGCTCGTGCGCCTCGGACGCCCCGTCGAACGCAGCGGCGACGTCGCCCGCCGGGTCGCTCGTGAGGGCACCGAGGTCCTCGGGCAACGCAAGCTCTTCCAACGCGCGCTGCCCGGCCTGATGCACGCGCTGATCTTCTGGGGGTTCCTGATCCTGTTGACCACGATCGTCGAGGTCATGGGGCAGCTGGTCGATCCGACCTTCGAGCTCCCACTGATCGGCGGCACGCGAGGGCTGGGCCTGGTCCAGGACGTCTTCGCGGCCGGCGTGCTGGTCGGGATCGCCATCGCGGTCGGCATCCGGGTGTTCGAGCGCCCCGAGCGCTTCGTCGGGAGCCATCGGTGGGAGGCCTACCGGATCCTCGGCCTGATCTTCCTGATCATCGTCACGCTGTTCCTCGCGCGGGGCGCACGGATCGCCGTGGGGTATGCGCCGGACTGGTGGTGGACGCCCGTGTCGACGGCCGCGTCGTCGTTGTTCACCTGGATGTCCGACGGGTGGCAGCGGGCCTCGATGTGGACCCTCCAGTGGGTCCACGTCGCGATCATCCTCGGGTTCCTCGTCTACTTGGGGTACTCGAAACATCTGCACATCGCCACGAGCGCTATCAACGTGTACTTCGCCAGTACGCGACCGCGGGGTGCCCTGACCCCGCTCCGGATCGATCTCGAGAGCACCGAGGCGGAGGACCTGCACCTCGGCGCGGCCACGATCACGGATCTCACGTGGAAGCAGACCCTGGACCTGTACGCGTGCACCGAGTGCGGGCGCTGTCAGGGAGCGTGCCCGGCGTGGAACACGGGCAAGCCGCTCTCGCCCAAGCTCCTGGTCATGAACCTGCGGGATCACCTCTTCGAGCGAGGCCCCCAGATCCTGGAGGCCAGGGCGGCCGAGGCGGAGCTCGAACCGGTCCCCCTCGTGCCCGAGATCGTCGACGAGGAGGTGCTGTGGGCCTGCACGACCTGCGGCGCCTGCATGCAGGAGTGCCCGGTCGACATCGAGCACGTCGACACGATCGTCGACCTGCGCCGCAACCTCGTGATGGCTGAGTCTCGGTTCCCGGCCGAGGCCGGGGCCCTGCTACGCAATCTCGAAACGGCAGGCAACCCGTGGGGCATGCCTCAGGCACAGCGAGCGGACTGGGCCAAGGGTCTGGACGTCCGCGTGATCGAAGAGGGCCGGCAGTCGCCCGAGTACCTGTACTGGGTCGGGTGCGCAGGGGCGTTCGACGACCGAGCGACATCGATCTCCAAGGCGGTCGTGCGGCTGCTGCAGCGTGCCGGCGTCTCGTTCGCGATCCTCGGGCCGCGCGAGCTTTGCACCGGCGACCCCGCACGCAGGATCGGCAACGAGTACCTCTTCCAGAACCTCGCCGAGCAGAACGTGCAGACGCTCTCGGGCGCCGGCGTCACGAAGGTGGTCGCGAACTGCCCGCACTGCTTCAACACCCTGCGCAACGAGTACCCCGACTACGGTGGTCGGTTCGAGGTGATCCACCACTCGCAGCTGTTCGCACACCTGATCGCCGAGGGGCGCCTGCGGCCGACCGGCCGGGTCTCCGCCACACTCACGTACCACGACCCCTGTTACCTCGGACGCCACAACGGTGTCTATCGCGATCCTCGCGCGACGTTGGAGTCGGTGCCGGGCGTACGCATGGTCGAGATGCCGCGTCACGGGGACCGGGCGTTGTGCTGCGGGGCGGGAGGGGCCCGCATGTGGATGGAGGAGCGCATCGGCAAGCGGATCAACGAGGAGCGCGCCGACGAGGCCGCGTCCACCGGCGCCGACACCGTCGGGGTCGCCTGCCCCTACTGCCTGATCATGCTCGATGACGGCGAGCGGGCCCGGGGCGGGCGCACCGAGGTGCTCGACCTCGCCCAGGTGCTGGCGCGCTCGGTGGTCGAGCCGCAGCCCTGACAGGGGGTCTCCCACTCACGGAGCAGGGCGTCCGACGCCCCGGGGCTGGTGCCTGGGAGCCGCCCCCCCGAGCGGTGGGGTTCAAGCCGCCGCCCCGAACGACCGAAATGAACTAGACCGAGCAGACTCGGCATCCCTTGGCTTGGGGGGAGCGACCGGAGGTGCGCCGATGCAGGCACGAGCCGAACCGGCGGGCACCGTGAGATGGCCATGCAAAAGGACGGGAGGACGGTGGAAGCGATGACGCTCCGGGGCGGGGCCACGTCCGCCGAGGGCGTCGGACGACCCGATGAGGTCCTCGCGGTTCCTCGAGACCTCGACGGGCCGGTCGACAGCGACCGGGTCCGCCTCGCCTACGAGATCCACGACGGGCTGACGCAGGTGGTCACGGCATCCGTCCTCGAGCTCGAGTCGCTCGCCCATCGCGCCGAGATCGGGCCGTCGGAGGCCGCCGAGGCGCTCCGCCAGGCGGTCCGCGAGCTGCGGACGGCGCTCGACGAGATCCGCGGTGTCCTCGCGAACCTGACGGAGGTCGCGCCGGCACCGGCACAGCCGATCGAGGAGCTGCTGCGCAGCGTCCTGGACCGCTGGCAGCTCCCGGCCACGTGGTCGATCGAGGGCGACCTGGACGAGGTGCCGCCGTCCGTGCTCGAGGCTGCGTCATCGGTGATCCGGGAAGGCATCGCGAACGCCGCCAAGCACGCGGGCGGTCGCGACGTCGCCGTGCACGTTCTCGCATCCGATCGTTCGGTCGAGGTCAGCGTGGAGGACCACGGCCGGGGTTTCGAGAGCTCGCAGCGCGAGCCGGCCGAGGGTCACCTGGGCCTGGACATGTTGCGCCGGCGGGTCGCCGACGTCCACGGCACGCTCGACGTCAGATCGGCGCCGGGCAAAGGAACGCGGGTCGTCGCGAGGCTGCCGCGTTACGGACAAGGAGCAAGCCCGTGAAGGTGCTCGTGGTCGACGACCATGCGCTGGTGCGCCGCGGGATGGGGCACGTGATCCACGAGTGCTTCTCCGATGCAGAGGTGGTCGAGGCGGGGAGCGCGACCGAGGCGCTCGAGAAGCTGGCGAGCGGCACGATCGACATCGCGCTCGTGGACGTGCGCATGCCCGACTCCGACGGCCTCGAGCTGCTGCACAACGTGAAGGATCGTTGGCCGGATCTGCCCGTGATCATGCTGACGTCGTTCGACCACGCGCACTACGTGCGCCGCGCGCTCGCCGAGGGCGCGGCCGGGTACATGCTGAAGGATGCCACGCCCGAGGATCTCGAACAGGCGATCAACGTCGCGCTGTCCGGCGGCGGCAACGTCCTGTCGCCGAAGGTGATCCAGAACCTGTTCGAGTCGATCGATGGCGGCGTCGCGAACGACGGGACCCCGTCGGTGCGCACCGCCGGGTCGCTCACGCAGCGCGAGACCGATATCCTCGCGCT
>DASUMC010000031.1:0-7077 GCA_036277855.1 Actinomycetota bacterium | reverse complement strand
TCGGGGTGGACCCACCGATCCACGGGCAGGTGGTGCTCGGTCGGGCGGAGGTACTGGCCGATCGTCACGATCCGCGCGCCGGCGTCGGCGAGGTCGCGGAGCGCCTGCGGGATCTCGTCGGGTCGCTCGCCCATGCCCAGGATCAGGTTCGACTTCGTGACCTGGCCCTCGCGAAGCCGCTGCGCGGTTCGCAAGACCTCGAGCGTGCGGTCGTAGCCGAAGGCCGGCCGGATCCGGCCGTGCAGCCGGCGTACGGTCTCGAGGTTGTGGGCGAACACGTCGGGGGCGGCCTCGACCACGGTCGCGATGTCGCGTTCGCCGCCCTTGAAGTCGGTCGGCAGGACCTCAACTCCGCACCCGGGCACGGCCTCGCGGATCGCCCGGATCGTGGACGCCCAGATCCGCGCGCCCCCGTCGGGGAGGTCGTCGCGGGCCACGCCGGTCACGACGACGAAGCGGAGCCCCATCTCGCGAACCGCGTCGGCGATCTTGGCCGGTTCGTCCTCGTCCACCGCGTCGGGCTTGCCCGTCCTCACGTCGCAGAAGCCGCAACGCCGCGTGCACGTGTCCCCGAGGATCAGGAACGTCGCCTCCCGCTCCTCCCAACACTCGGAGATGTTCGGGCACATCGCCTCCTCGCACACGGTGTGGAGCGAGCGTGAGCGCATGATGGATTCGAGCTCTCGGTAGTTCGGCCCGCGCTGCAGCCGAACCTTGAGCCACGACGGCTTGCGCTCGGTGGAGGCGGGCCGTCCGTCCGTCGAGACGATCGGCAGGTACAGGCGTCGCTGGAGCGGGTTGCGTTCCCGAACAGGCATCGCGGCCAGTTTAGCCTGCGACCTCGCTTGCGATGCCCGTGGGCGCGCCCCGGTCGTGACCGTTGCCCGCCCGGCGGTCGATGGTGTCGCCGGGCAGGAAGACCCGGAACGAAGCCCCGCCTCCCTCGCGATCCTCGACCCATGCGCGCCCGCCGTGCAGCTCGGCGAACATCGCCACCAGCGAGAGGCCGATGCCCGTCCCCGGCGCGTGTGGGGACGCGGTCGGCCCCTGCCGGAACGGCTCGAAGATCTCGTGCCAGAGCTCGAGGGGCACCCCCGGTCCGTCGTCCTCGACCGCGATGACCGCCCCGCCGTCCTGCGACCAGACCCGCACCCAGATCCCCACGTCGGGCTCGGTGTGCCGGACGCCGTTCATCACGAGGTTCTCCACGATCCGCTCGATCTTTGGCGCATCGACCGGCACGATGACCGACTCGGTCTGGACGAGGATCGACCGCCGGTCGAGAACATCCAGGCTCTCGATGGTCCGTTTCACGATGGACGCGAGATCCAAGGCCCGCACCTTCGGCGTCACGATCCCCCGCGAGAGCCGGTCGATGTCGAGGAGATCCTTGAGCAGCCGGTCGAGCTTGCGCGCGTTCACCGCCAACCGACCGATCAGCTCCTCCTGGTCGGGGACGGGCAGGGGCTGCTGTTCCAGCGTGAGCGAGAGCCCGAGGATCGACGTCAGCGGGCTCCGGAGCTCGTGCGAGACGGCGGCGAGGAACGTGTTCTTCATCTCGTCGACCGCCCGCAGTCGTTCCGCCGCCTCTCGTTCGCGCCGCTCGCTCTCGAGGAGGGCGCCCTCGGCCAGCTTGCGTTCCGTCACGTCGTACATGACCCCCTGCAGGAACAGCGGGGTCCCGTTCTCGTCGGTCACGAACGTGGTCTCGTCGTGCACCCACACCTCGCGCCCGTCCCGACGACGGATCAGGTACTCGCCGGTCCACGAGGGCCGCCGCTCGCGGATCGCGTCCACGTAGGTTGAACGCATCTCCTCCCGCTGCTGCTCGTCCACCATCAGGTCGAGCCAGAGCTCGGGCTCCGCGATGAACGCCTCGGGCGTGCAGCCCATGATCTGCTCGATCTGGGGGCTCACGTACTGACTCTGCATGCTGCCGTCCGGCACGTCCACGTAGATCGCGGCGGGGACGTGCTCGACGATCGCGCGGTAGCGCTTCTCGGCCTCACGGAGCTGGTCCTCCGCCTGGCGACGTTCGGTAACGTCGCGGATGAAGCCGGTGAACAGCGTCGCGCCGGGCATCGGGACGTGCGTGATGGTCAGCTCGATCGGGAGGCGTTCGCCGTCGGCGCGGAGCCCCTCCATCTCGAGGTGCTTGCCGAGGATGGTCGACCGGCCGGTCTCGAGGAACCGCGCGAGGCCCGCGAGGTGGCGGCTTCGCAGCTCGGGCGGCACCAGGACGTCGGCGAGTGGCTCGCCCGCCACGTCTTCGCGTTCGTAGCCGAACATCCGCTCCGCGGCGGGGTTGAAGTCCACGATCCTGCCCTGCTCGTCCATCGTGACGATCGCCTCGAGCGCTGACGCCAGGACGGCGCTGGTGCGGAGCTCCAGGCCCTCCCGGGCGGCCTGTTCCTCGCGGCGTCGATACTCGGCGCGGGTGCGCCCGATCGCGGCGCCGAGGGTGTCGGCCGCCGCCTTGATCGCCTCGACCTCGGCGGCCGGCCACACCCGTTCGGTCGTGTAGTCGTCGAACCCGATGAACCCCCACCACTCCTCGCCCACCGAGACCGGGACCACGATCCGCGACCGGACCCCGTCGCCCTCGAGGTGTCGTCGCTCGTGCTCGGGGAAGTCCCGGGTCAGCCCGTGGAGCTCCCGGCCCTCCGACAGCACGGACCGCCACCGTTCGAAGCCGTCCTCGTACGCCAGGGTCGTCGTCGTGCCGTCGTCGAACCCCACGATGCCCGGTCCGAACCACTGCTGGTACGGGCGCATGCCGGGACGCCCGTCCTCGAGGGTCACGTTCTCGAACACGTAGACGCGGCCTGCGCTCGACGCCGTCCCCAGTCGCTCCAGGACGTCGGGGAGGGCGGCGGCCCAGTCCGCGCTCTTGAGGAACCGTTCGGCCGCGAACCCGATCGCCTGCAGTACCACGTCGCGACGGGTGAGCGCGTCTTCGGCGTGCTTGCGGGCCGTGACGTCGAGCAGGACCCCCTGCCACATCATCGGTTGCCCCTCCGCATCACGCAGCAGCTCGGCCTCGTCGCGCACCCACACGACGCGTCCGTCGCGACCGAGGAAGCGGTACTCGGCCGAGAAGGGCTCACCGGTCTCGTTCGTCCACCTCGAGAGCTCGACGACGCGGTCCCGGTCCTCGGGGTGCAGGTGGTCGACCCAGAATTTCGGGTCGCGCAGCCGTGCGCCCGGCGGGAAGCCGAACAGCCGTTCATACTGCGGGCTGATGTAGAGTGCGGTGCTCACGTCGTCGATCGCATCCTGGTAGACCACGACCGGGAGCTGTTCGACCAGCGTCCGATACTTGGCCTCGGCCTTCTGGAGGCGCTGCTCCGCACCCTTGCGCTCCGTGATGTCGAACATCACGCCCTGGTAGAGCGCATGGCCGTCGTCATCGCGTCGGACGGGGACCGCCTCGTCGCGGACCCAGAGCTCACGGCCGTCGCGCGTCCGCATCCGATACTCCGAACGGAAGGCCCCCTTGTCTCGTTGGCACGTCGCCCATTCGGCACGAACGCGCTGCAGGTCGTCCGGGTGCACGAGCTTGGACCACAGCAGAGGATCTCGGAACTCGTCCGCCGGATACCCGAGCATCTCCTCGACCTGGGGGCTGATGAACGACGCGGCCGACTCGCCACCGCGGAGAGCGCCGACCCACGTGTACGTCACCGCGGGCACGCGCTCCACGAGCGTGCGATAGCGCGCCTCCGTCTCGGCGAGATCCTGCTCGGCGCGCTTGCGCTCGGTGACGTCGTACATCACTCCTTGCGACAGCGAGGGACGGCCCCACTGGTCGCGTTCGATCGTGACCGCCTCCTCGTGCACCCAGATGACGGTGCCGTCCTTGCGGATGTGGCGGTACTCGATCGTGAACGGTTCGCCGGTTCGGTCGGCCAGGTTCGACGCCGCCATGACGGCGTCCCGATCCTCATCGTGGATCCTGCGGACCCACAGGGCGGGATCGTCGGTCAATTCATGCGCGGTGAACCCCAGGATCTGCTCGACCTGCGGGCTCACGTACGGCGTGGCCATCGTGCCGGCGGGCCGGCGGGGGTCCCGGGTGTAGATGACGGCCGGCATCTTCTCGACAAGCGCCCGGTACCTGCTTTCCGCCTGGTGACGAGCCGAGCTCTCACGTCGGTTCGACCGTCCCTGCACGAGCGCGAACAGGGAGAGCCCCGCCGCGAGGAGCACGAGCGCCCCGACGGCCTCCCCGACCTGACCCCGGAGCCGTGCGTCGAGCCAGCCGTAGATGGGTTCGAACAACCGGGTCGCCGAGCCGAGCACCAGCAGCATGAGCACGGCGAGCAGGATCCACAGCAGATCCCGCAGCGCGGCGGACCTGCCGCCCGAGCCACCGGGTCGATCGTCCATGGTCGTGCGTGAGGTATCGGAACTCTCGGGGATTTCCCTGAGCCGGAAGGGGGAGACCGAAGGTCGATGCGGCTCGGCAGGCTCCGTGTGCGCGTGCTCGGCTAGAACCGGGCGAGCTCGAGCATCCGCTCGCCGATGTCGTCGGCGTTGAGCATGAACGCGTGCTCGAGGTTGCTCGCGAAGCCCATCGCGGGGACGTCCGGGCCCCCGATCCGGACGATCGGCCCGTCGAGGTCGAACATCGCATCCTCGGCGATCGTGGCCGCGATCTCGGCCCCGGCCCCGTACGTCCGGTTGTCCTCGTGGACGACCATCGCCTTCCCGGTCTTCCTCACGGAGGCGAGGATCGTGTCCTTGTCGAGCGGGCTGATCGTCCGGACGTCAACGACTTCGACCGAGACGCCCTGCTCGTCCTGGAGCCGCGAGGCCGCCTCCAGGCACAGGTGCAGGGACAGGCCGTAGGCGATCGCGGTCAGGTCCTCACCCTCGCGCTTCACGTCCGCCGTGCCGAGCGGCACCTCGAACGGCTCGTCGGGGACTTCGCCCTTGATGAGCCGGTAGGTGCGCTTGTGCTCGAGGAACAGGACCGGGTCCGGGTCCTTGATGGCTGCCCGCAGCATCCCGGACGCGTCGTAGGGCGTCCCGGGGACGACCACCTTGAGGCCGGGGATGTGTCCATAGGTGGCCTCGATCGACTGCGAGTGGTACAGGGCCCCATGCACGCCCCCTCCCCAGGGCGCACGGACGACCATCGGCAGACCGAAGTCCCCGTTGCTCCGATACCGCATCCTCGCGACCTCCGAGACCATCTGGTCGTACGCGGGGTGGATGAAGTCCGCGAACTCGATCTCGGCGACCGGCAGGAGTCCGTGCAGGGCCATGCCGACCGCGATCCCGATGATGCCGGCCTCGGCCAGCGGCGTATCGATCACGCGCCGCTCGCCGAACTCGTCGAGGAACCCCTGCGTCACGCGGAAGACCCCGCCGCGCGTCGCGATGTCCTCGCCGAGCACCACGACGCGCTCGTTCGCGGCCATCTCGTCGTGCAGGGTGTCGTGGATCGCCGTGACGACGTTCTTCTGCGTCACTCGCCGTCCCGTTCGAAGAACACGTGCCGACCGAGCGTGGACGGATCGGGGTCGGCCGCGTTCCAGGCCTGATCGATCTGGGTGTCGACGTCCTTCTTGGTCTCGGCCCACAGGGCATCGATCTGTCCGGCATCCAGGATGCCCAGGTCGGTGAGCGTCTCGGCGAAGCGGGTGATCGGGTCGCGCTCCTTGGCGGATTGGACCTCCTCGCGCGACCGGTACGACCGGTCGTCGTCGTCCGAGGTGTGCGGGAAGAACCGGTAGGTCTTGGCCTCGATCAGGGTCGGACCCTCGCCCGCCCGGGCGCGTTCGACCGCGGTCTTCATCGCCGCGAACGAGGCGAGGACGTCGTTTCCGTCCACGACCACGCCCGGGAACCCGTAGCCGGGCGCACGATCGGCGACGTTCTCGATCGCCATCTGTAGCGGTTGTCCAACGCTGATCGCGTAGTAGTTGTTCTCGCACACGAAGACCACGGGCAGCTTGTGGATCCCGGCGAAGTTCAGGGCCTCGTGCCAGGCGCCCGCGCTGGTCGCCCCTTCGCCGAACCAGCAGCCGACCACGGCGTCCTCGCCCCGGTACTTCGCGGCGTAGGCGATCCCCGCGGCGTGCGGGACCTGCGTCGCGATGGGGGAGGAATGACTGATGATCCCCAGCCGGCGCGAACCCCAGTGGCTCGGCATCTGGCGGCCGCCCGAGGAGGGGTCCTCGGCCTTGGCGAACAGGCCGAGGAAGATCTCGTACGGCGTCATGCCGGCGATCAGGACGATCGCGACGTCGCGGTAGTAGGGGACCCAGATGTCCTGCCCCGGTCGCAGTGGCCACCCCGTGCCGACCTGGCATCCCTCGTGGCCCGAAACCGGAACGACGAACGCCGCCTTGCCCTGGCGGTTGAGACGGAACGCGGCCTCGTCGACGAGCCGCGCCGTCACCATCGTGCGATACATGGAACGGAGGTCCTCGGACGTGAGGCCGAGGGCCTCGTGCGACGGTTCCGTCGTGACTCGGGTCGCCACACGGCGAGTCTAGCATCGGGCCCTGCGTGGTCCCGGGGCCGCGTGGCCCCGTCTCGCGCGTCGACGCGCCTCGGATCGATCGAGATCGTCTCAGGACGAACACGCGCCGCACGGTGATCGGCTCGGGTCGGCCTCCGTCATCACCTCATATACCCCCCTAGGGTATATCCCGGTGGCTGCCACCACGTGGAGGAAAGCCATGTACGGGTACACGATGAACAAGAAGGCATTCTCGGACCGCCTCCGGCGGATCGATGGCCAGGTGCGCGGGATCCAGCGGATGGTCGAGGAGGACCAGTACTGCATCGACATCCTCACGCAGGTGAACTCGGCCGCCTCGGCACTCAAGTCGGTCGGCATGGGCGTGCTCGATGATCACGTGCGTCACTGTGTCAAGGAGGCCGTCGAGAGCGGCGACAGCGAGGACAAGCTCGAGGAGCTCCTGACGGCGGTCGCGCGGTTCGCGGGAAAATAGCCGGTGCTCGCGTCGGTGCTGTCGCCGATCGCGGAGGCGCTCGACTTCGCGTTCGCGATGACGTGGGAGGTCCTGTGGGCGCTGGTCCTCGGGTTCGCGCTGTCCGCGG
>DASUMC010000030.1:0-3509 GCA_036277855.1 Actinomycetota bacterium | reverse complement strand
CCCTCGGCCAGGAGCCAGTCGAAGGACTCCCGTTGGATGCCGACGAGGTCGGGAAGCGGTAGCGCCTCGTCGAGCTTGGAGAAACTGACACGATCGCGGACAGGGACGAGCGAGTCAGGCAAGAACGATCCCCCCTAGGGTAGACAACCCTGGATCCAGGGCATGCGGAACGCGGCACGGCAAAGAAGAGTGTACGTGCGCGGGCGCGCAGCGTCAACACCCGGGCGGGGACCCGGTAGAAATCGGCCGAAGGTTACCCCCACTCGGACCGGAGGTCAACCCTCAGGACCCGTCGGGAGCTGCCTAGATGCCGTCGGGTGACCAGGCGGCGGTCCCCGCCGCGCCGACCGACGAGAGGGTGGTCGACCGGTCCCCGGCGGCCCCCTCCCCCTCCTCCACCATCCCGAGCGCACGCGCGATGTCGGCGACGGCGCTCCCGAGCGCGACCGCTTGCTCGCTCGAGCCGATCCGGACGCCGCGGGTGGTGAGAACGTAGAAGAACTCTTCCATCAGGGCTCGGTCGTCCCCCAGGAGCGAAGCCTCCGACACATTCAGGGCCCGGGCGAGGCGCTCGAGCGTCTGGATCGAGGGGGCGACGTGCCCGTTCTCGTACCGGGACAGGCGCGCCTTCGGGATCCCGGAGATCTCCTCCAGGTCCGACTGGGAATAGCCCGCCTTGATCCTTGTCGCGCGGAGCCTCTGTCCGAACGTGCGTTCGTCGGTCATGCAAACGCCCCCTATCGACGATGGTTGCTCGACGGGGAATCTATCCCCATGCGCAGCCCTACCGCAACGCGGAGCGCGGAAACCTGGAGATGGCGGCTTTGCGAGTCTGGCGATGATCCCCGTCTCGGTCGTTCGGCCTACTTGATCTCGACGGCGGCGCCGGCGCCCTCGAGCTGCTCCTTGGCCTTGTCGGCCGCTTCCTTGTTGACCTTCTCCAGAACCGGTTTCGGCGCGGAGTCCACGAGGTCCTTGGCCTCCTTGAGGCCGAGGCTCGTCAGGGCACGCACCTCCTTGATCACCTGGATCTTCTTGTCGCCGGCGCCGGTCAGGACGACGTCGAACTCGGTCTGCTCCTCGACCTCTTCGGCGGCGCCACCCGCGGCTCCCGGCGCTGCCATCATCATCGGCGCGGCGGCGGCGGCCTGGACATCGAACGTCTCCTCGAACCTCTTGACGAAGTCCGAGAGCTCGAGCAGCGTCATGTCCTTGAACTGATCGAGCAGGTCGTCGGCGGTCATCTTGGTCTTGGCCATCGTCTACTCCTTTTCTCCCTCTGGCTCTCCGTCTGGCTCTCCCTCTGGCTCTCCCTGGGGCTCGACGGCTGGTTCTTCGTCGGTCGTCGGCTCGGCGGCGGGCTTGGCCTCGGTCGTCGCTTCGGCGGCGGGCTCGGCCTCGGCGGTCTCCTCGGTCACGTCGCCGGGGAGCTTCTCCTTGTAGGCCTCGAGCACCCCGAGGAACCGACCCTGGATCGCCTCCAACATCGAGGCCGCCCGGGTCAGCTCGGCCTTCATCATCCCGGCGACCTTCGAGAGCATCGCCTCTCGGGACTCGAGGGTCGCGAGCGACTGTGCCTCGGCGGCCGAGAGGACCTTGCCGTCCAGGTAGCCGCCCTTGATCACGAGGGCCGGGAACCTCTTCGCGGCGTCCATGACCTTCTTGGCGGTCGCGATCACGTCGCCCTGGACGAACGCGACCGCGGTCGGGCCGCCCAGGAGCGGCTCCAGCTCGGCGACGCCGGCGTCGGCGGCTGCGCGCACCATCAACGTGTTCTTGACGATCGCGAACCGCGCCTGCTCGGACAGGGCCCGGCGCAGCTCGGTCGCGTCGTGGACGGAGAGACCCCGGTACTCGGTCAGGAGCAGCGCCTCGGCGTCTTGGATGCGCTCCTTCAGCGCGGCGACCTTGGCGATCTTCTCGGCGTTCGGCATCGACCCTCCATGGAACGGGAAACGCGCCCCCGCAGACAGCGGAGACGCGCTCGAGAGCGATGCGTCTTCGTTCGCCTCGGCAGGTGCCCTCGGGGGATTACGTGCTTGCGCACCCCTGCTGTCTGCGGCGAATCGAAAGGGTACCGAGCCACCGGCTCGGGCGACAACGCCGGCGCGGGTCAGTTGAGGGAGGGCTCGTGCGGGCCGTGGCCGGACCCACCCGATCGGCGTCGCGCGATCCGGCCGGGGAGCAGAGCCAGACCCAGCAGCGTCAACGCCCCGAACGTCAGCAGGAGGTCGTACCGCGGGAACGGCTCGTACACGAATCGGACCACGTGCCGGCCGGCCGGGACGGTCCGCCCGACGAAGCTGGGCGCGATCATCTCCGGCGCCACGGCGACGCCATCCACGCTCACCTGCCAGCGCGGGTCGAACGACGCCTTCAGCATCACCATCGCCGGCCGCTCGGTGATCACCGTCGCGGTGGCCCTCCCATCCCGAAGGTCCACGTCCTCGCTGACGACGGTTCCGGCCGGCGTATCCGGGAGGTCATCGGCGCTCACGGTGGCTTCGGGCGCCGGCTCCCCCTCGAAGGCGATGCCGGGGTTCGCGCCCCTGGACGGGAGAGCCGAACGGAACCAGTCCTCAACTCGCAGCCCGAGGTTCGTTCGATCGGCCGTGATCGGCGGCAGGACGTCGACGAGATCGACGAAGCCGGGATCGAGCCGTTCCCAGAGGACGTGGCTCCCGCGTTGGGCGATCCTCTCCGCGGGAACGGGGGTTGCTTTGTCCGCGTCGAGGATCAGGTATCGCACATCGAACAGGTCGTAGTGCGACGGGTTCGTGTCGGTGAACCGGTACTCGAACGGTGCCGAGAGCGACCAGGTCGGCCGTACGAACCCTACCCCCTCGGTGCCCTCGTTCAGGAGCACCACATACATGGGCACCTGACCGACCTGGTAGGCCGAGCCCCAGTTGGACCGCATGCCCGCGTAGAACCGACCCGGCCCCCGTGCTCGCGCGATGTCGACCAGGGCGGCGACCTCGGCGCCCCCCCGCTCGTCCTCGACCGCCTGCTCCCCGATCCATTCGGCCCCCTGCGCGGCCCAGGCCGTGCGTTCGATGAAGCCGGGGGCGAAGAAGACCACCATAGCGGCGACCGCGAGCGAGGCGATCGCCACGGGTCGTTCGCGAAGGGCTCGGAACCGTTGCACCTGATCCCACGCGATCCGGCCGAGCGTGACCGCGCCGAACCCGGCGAGGTACAACCCGGCCAGATGCACCCCGGACACGAACCGGCGAAGGAACAGGTCGCCGGAGCCGGGCAGCAGCCGCAGGACGGGCCCGAGCGTCGGTCGTCCGAAGAAGAGGACCAGCGAGACGAGGAACAGGAACAGGAGCACGCGTGCCCGCTCGTCGCGACGGTACCGCCAGAGCGCCGTCAGGATGCCGACGGCAACCAGGATCGTGATCATCGGCGGTCGCCCACGGTCGAACAGCTCGCCGCTCGCGAACCACGTCAGGATCCGTTTCGCCCCGAACGAGTCGTAGTAGATCTTCCCGCGCGAGTACTCG
>DASUMC010000029.1:0-4235 GCA_036277855.1 Actinomycetota bacterium | reverse complement strand
GCGTCCTCGCCGAAGACCAGCGCGACGCCGCGCGTCTCGCCGGGCTGCTCCTGCCAGATCGTCGTGAGCTCGCCGAGCAAGACCTGCGCGGCCCGGACCGGGTCCTGGCCGACCACCGACCCGAGGAGGGCGTCGCTCGCCGGTTCGGGGACGATCGCCGCGAGCGCGCCGTCGCCGAGCGAGGTGGTGGCCGGACCGGCGAAGCCGAGCGGCTGCTCGGGCAGGTCGACGGTCGTGGGCGCGACGATCAAGGTTCGAATGCCGTCGGCGGCGAGTCCCCGCAGCGTCGCGTCGTCCAGGGCGGCGCCCGGTGGACGCACGATCGACTCGGGGATCTGTGCTCCGATGAGCGTCGAGGTCACGTCTCGGCCGTGCTGGAGCTGGACATCCACGTCGCGTCCCAGGCCGCCGCCGTAGAGCGATGGGATCTCGGGTGCCGAGAAGGGGAGCGCGGTGACCTCGACGTTCGGCGCGGCGACGATCGCTCGGAGATCCTCGAGGGCTTGCCTGGCGAGCGCCGCACCGCCCTCGCCGGGCTGGACCCGCCGGGTCTCGCCCTCGTCCGAGACCTCGTAGCCATCGACCATCCTCCCCAGCTGCGTCAGCAGTACCGGCGAGATCGCCACGTCGACCGGCGCTCCGGTCGGGTCGACCGCGAGCTCGGACAACGCGCGGATCTCGCCGTTCAACCGGCCCCCCGCGCCCAGGGCGTTCTCGAGGGACGGGTCGGTGAAGGTACCGTCGGGCGCGAACGTGATCGGGTGCGACAGGACGAACGTCCAGGACAGGCCCAGCGGGATCTCGGGCTCGCGAACGAGGAAGATCGCCGGTGTTCGGAGCGCCGCGACCGAGGTGAACCCGCTCCGCAGGTCCACCTTGAGCGGGTAGAGACCGGACTGATCGGGGTCGATCCCTTGATCGAGCGACACCGAGACCTCGAAGTCCCTCGACGAGCCGGGCCCGATCGTTCCCTCCCTCGGAAGGGTCTGGGCCTCGATCGCGAGCGGGAGGTCGGACTCGAGCGAGTCCTCGTACGCGCTCCTGGACAGGACCCGCGAGTACAGCGTGGCCCCGATCGCGAGCTCGCCGAGCGGGGTCGGCCCCAGGTTCTGCGCGCGGAACCGCACGACGAGGTCGCGACCGGCCGGGCAGCTCCAGGTCGACCGGCCGGGTGCGAGGTCCTCGGTCGCGGTGGGGCAGTTCCACGACGTCTGCGACAGGAGCGTGAGCACGACCGAGGGGCTCTCCTGCGCGATCGCGGAGGGCGCCGTCCAGCCGAAGGCGACCGGGAGCACGAACAGGAGCACGGGCGTGAGCGGGCGGACGAGCGGCGGGAGCCGTCGCATGATCGGTCGCGCCATCCTACCCTCGCCCCCCGGCCAGGGCGGTGACCTCCGCTGCCGCGTAGGCGATGGCCACGACCAGCAGGAACGTCCCGACGGCCACGCGGAGGGTGCGTTCGCGGACGCCGAGCGCGATGCGCGCGCCGAGGCGGGCACCGGGGATCACGCCGACCGTCAGCACGATGAAGATCGCCCAGTCGATGTTGCCGAGGAGCGCGTGGACGATCGTCCCCGGGATCACCAGGATCGCGATCACGAGCAGCGAGGTCCCGAGCGCTCGGCGCAGCGGCATCCCGATCCAGATCGTGAACGCCGGCACCATGACGATCCCGCCGCCGACCCCGAGCAACCCGGAGACGAACCCAGCGACCAGGCCGATCGCGGCGTACTTCCATCCGTGCGTCTCTCCGAGGACCCACGGCGTCCGGGGGGTGCGCCCGGCGATCACCTGGACGGCGGTCACCGCGATCAGGCCGGCGGTGACCAGGAGCAGCAGGTGCGCGTTCACGACCTCGGTCAGCAACGCGCCGACGATCGCGCCGCCGATCCCGGGTGCGGCCGCCCATCGGGCGGCTCGGAAGCTCACCTCGCCTGCCTTCGCGTACGTGTACGAGCCCACGAGCGAGGTCGGCAGGATGACGGGCAGGGGCGTCGCGATCGCCTGGATCGCGGTCCCGCCCAGGATCGTGTTGACCGCGGGGGTCGTCACGATCCCGCCGCCGACGCCGAACAGACCCGACAGGACCCCTGCGCCGAATCCCACGGCGACGCAGAGCCCGGCCTGTAGCGGCGTCACGCGAGCCGTTCGACGGCGCGCTCGATGACCTCGCGTTCGCCTCGGTACGCGGCCCGCTTGACGGCCGAGCTCAGCGGGAACCACCGGACGTCCTCCATCTCGGTGTCGTGATCCTCGACGTCTCCGCCGGTCATCCTCATCAGGAAGAAGTGGACGCGCTTGCGGACGCGGACGCCCTCCCACACGTAGAAGTACCGGATGTCGCCCAGGTCGGACTCCACGTCGACCTCGAGCCCGGTCTCCTCGAGGACCTCGCGCACCGCGGCTTGCTCCTCCGTCTCGCCGGGCTCGATCGCGCCCTTCGCGAGTCCCCACGCGAGGTCGCCGCGCCGCGTCCGCCGCGCGGCGAGCGCGATTTCGATCGTGTCGTCCTCGCCTCGATAGACGACGCCGCCGGCGGAGACCTCGTTCCGCGATCCCATCAGATGCGGGCCCCGGCCGGAGCAAGCCCCTTCCTATGCCCCTTCCTATACTGGGCCGTGGTCGACCGCATCATCGATCTTCTCCGACCGTACCTCGATCCTCCGTGGGGATACGGGATCGTGTTCGCGGCGACCTTCCTCGAGAACTCGGTCGGCGCCGGCGTCATCGTCCCGGGCGAGACCCTGGTCATCATCGGCGGATTCTATGCGCGCATCGGCGAACTCTGGCTCCCCGGTGTGGCCTTCGTCGCCATCGTCGGCGCGGTGCTGGGGGACAACCTCGGGTACTGGATCGGCCGGCGCTACGGCCGGGGCTTCCTCGAGCGCCACGGGCGAAAGCTGTTCGTCACGCCCGAGCGGCTCGAGGCCGCCGAGGGCTACTACCGCCGGCACGGGGGCAAGACCGTGTTCCTCGGTCGGTTCATCCCCGTCGTACGCAGCGTCGGGTTCATCGTGGCCGGCGTCGCCAAGATGGAGTGGCGTCGGTTCTTCGTCTACGACGTCGCCGGGGCGACGGTCTGGGGGATCGGCCACTCCCTGCTCGGCTACGCGCTGGGGGCCGGCTACCAGCGCTGGGAGCGCTCCCTGACCCCGATCGGGATCATCGTGCTCGTGATCCTGCTTCTTCTGGTCGGGGGCTCAAAGATCCTTGCCGCGCGCCGACAAGTGATGGAGGACCTCGAGGAGGTCGAGGCCGGACCCAGGCACGAACAGGAGCACGAGCGGGAGGCCGAGTAGGCACGTGGAGATCACCGAGTTGCTCCGGCATGCCGTGGAGGTGGGGGCCAGCGACCTCCATCTGAAGGCCGGCAACGTGCCGTTCGTGCGTGTCGACGGCGAGTTGAGCCCCACGGCGTTCGAGGCCATGACGGCCGCCGACACGGAGGCCGCCTCCCTCGCGCTGATGCCCGAGCACAAGCGGCGTGCGTTCGAGGAGACCAGCGAGGCCGACTTCGGCTACACCCTGGGGGGCGTCGGTCGGTTCCGGGTCAACGTCTTCCGGCAGCGGTCGATGGTCGGGCTGGCGATCCGGCGGGTGCGATCGGAGGTCCCCACCGTCGCCGAGCTGATGCTCCCCCCCGTGATCGCCGAGCTCTCCGACTCGAGCCGCGGGCTGGTGCTGGTGACGGGGCCGACCGGGACCGGCAAGACGACGACGATCGCGTCGATGGTCGGCCACATCAATCGGACGCGGCGGGCGCACATCGTGACGATCGAGGACCCCATCGAGGTCGTGCACCACGACGAGCGGTCGATCATCCAGCAGCGCGAGGTGGGGCTCGACACGGATTCGTACGCGGCGGCCCTGCGGCACGTCGTGCGGCAGGACCCCGACGTGATCTTCGTCGGCGAGATCCGCGACCCCGAGTCCGCCCTCTCGGCGATCCAGGCGGCGGAGACCGGTCACCTCGTGATCTCGACGATGCACACGATCGACTCCACCGAGACGATCAACCGACTGCTCGACCTGTTCCCCGCACAGCAGCAGCGGGAGGTCCGCACGTCGTTCGCGGGCGCGCTCCGCGGGATCGTGTCACAACGCCTCGTGAAGCGGTCCGACGGCAAGGGACGGGTCCCCGTGGTCGAGGTGCTCGTCTCGACCGGCCGTGTCTACGACCGGATCATCGACCCGGACGCGACGATCGAGCTCCACGACATCATCGGCGAGGGCGG
>DASUMC010000028.1:0-4089 GCA_036277855.1 Actinomycetota bacterium | reverse complement strand
CTCGAGACGCGCTCGCCAAGCAGATCCAACGCTTCCTCGATCACTTGACGATCGAACGGGGTCTGTCCGGCCACACGGTGGCCGCGTACCGTCGCGACCTCGAGCGCTACGCCACCTTCCTGCGCGCCCGAGGGATCACGGACGCCCGCCGCGTCGACGAGCGCGCGGTGGCCGGGCACATCGCGGCCGTCTCCGCCTCGACGTACGGCGACGGGAGGCCATACCGGGCGACATCGGTGGTGCGGACGCTGTCCTCGGTCCGGGCGTTCCATCGCTTCCTGCTGCGGGACGGGAAGATCTCGAGCGACCCCACGGCGGCGGTGATCCGCCCGAAGCTCCCGCGGTCGCTGCCCAAGCCGCTGTCCGTGGACGACGTGGCCCGCGTGCTCGCACACCCCGATCGCTCGGCGAAGGGGCTCCGGGACCGGGCGGTCCTCGAGACGCTGTACGGCGCCGGCCTGCGGATCTCCGAGCTCGTCGGCCTCGACGTGGACGACCTCGACCTGCAGGAGGGGAGCGTCCGCGTGCTCGGCAAGGGCGGCAAGGAGCGCGACGTGCCGATCGGCCGGTACGCGCGCGATGCGATCTCGGCCTACCTGACGAGGGTCCGGCCGCAGATCGTGACCGCGCGCTCGCGTTCGGCGTTGTTCCTGAACCTGCGTGGGGGACGCCTGACCCGCCAGGGATGCACGGGGATCATCCAGCAACACGCCGCCGGTGCCGGCATCCGAAAGAGGGTGAGCCCCCACACGTTCCGGCACTCGTTCGCGACCCACCTGCTCGACGGGGGCGCCGACGTGCGGGTCGTCCAGGAGCTGCTCGGCCACGCGAGCGTCGCCACCACCCAGGTCTATACGCTGGTGACCAGGGAGCATCTGCGGGAGGTCTACTTCACGTCCCACCCGCGGGCGCGCGCGACCAGGAGGAACTCCGCGTGATCGAACCGGCCAAGCTCGCCGAGCTGCGTGAGGCGCTCGAGGAGCAGCGTGAGAACCTCCGCAAGGAGATCGCGGGGCAGGGCGGCGACCCGGACTCGGACGACGCCGCGATCGACGTCGAACGCGGGTTCGCGGACAGCGCCCACTCGACCGCGGAGCGCGCCAGGTTGCTCTCGGTGATGAAGGCGCTCCGCGCCAACCAGCGGTGGGTGAACCGAGCGCTGAAGAAGATGGAGCTCGGCACCTACGGGGACTGCGAGCGGTGCGGCAACCCGATCGCGATCGAACGCCTCGAGGCGCTCCCGTGGGCGATCCTGTGCATCGACTGCGCGCACCTCGGCGAGGGCCGCTGAGGTGACCCCGGATCCGCGATCCGCGCCGAGGGTCCCGCGCGTCCTGATCCTCGTGTGCGACTCCTTCGGGGTCGGCGGCGCACCGGACGCGGACTCGTACGGCGACGAGGGATCGGACACGCTCGGCAACACCGCGGCCGCCGTCGGGGGGATCCACGCACCGAACCTCGGCGCGCTCGGGCTCGGACTGCTCACGCGGATCGAGGGGGTCGAGCCGCGGGCCGAGCCGGGAACGGCGCACGGCCGGCTCACGGAGCGGTCTGCGGGCAAGGACACCACGACCGGGCACTGGGAGATGACCGGGATCGTCCTGACCGAACCCTTCCCGCTGTACCCGAACGGCTTCCCGCCCGAGATCATCGAGGCGTTCCAGGAGCGGATCGGTCGCGAGGTCCTGGGCAACGTCCCCGCTTCGGGCACGGAGATCATCGCGCGGCTCGGCGAGGAGCATCTGCGCACCGGCAGGCCGATCGTGTATACGAGCGGCGACTCGGTGTTCCAGATCGCCACACACACGGACGTGGTGCCGCTCCCGACGCTCTACGAGTGGTGCCGCGTCGCCAGACGCCTGCTGACCGGCAAGCACAACGTGGGTCGCGTGATCGCGCGCCCGTTCACGGGGGAGCCCGGTGCCTTCGTCCGCCGGCCGGAGCGACGCGACTTCTCGGTCCCGCCGCCCGGTCCGACGCTGCTCGACCGCTGCGTCGAGCACGGCGTCGCGGTGTACGGGGTCGGCAAGATCCAGGACATCTTCGCGCAGCAGGGACTGACCGAGGCCCGGTACTCGGACTCGAACGACCACGGGGTCGACCTCACGATCGACTTCCTGCGTCGTCCGGGCCCTGCCCTCGTCTTCGGCAACCTCGTCGATTTCGACAGCAAGTACGGGCATCGCAACGACCCCGAGGGCTACGCGCACGCGATCGAGGCCCTCGACGCGAGGATCCCCGAGCTCGTCGACGCGCTCGACGGCGGCGTCATGTTGCTGACCGGCGACCATGGGTGCGACCCCACCACGCCCTCGACCGACCACTCGCGCGAGCGCACCCCGCTGCTCGCCGCCGGGCTCGAGGGTGGGCCCTACGAAGTGGGCGACCGCGACACGTACGCGGATCTCGGCGCCACCGCCGCGGAGCTCCTCGGCGTGCCGTGGGGCCTCCGGGGTTCGAGCTTCGTCGGGGAGATCGGGCCGTGAACGACCCTCGCGACGTGCTCGCCGCCAAGCGCGACGGCCGCCCGCTCCACCAGCACGAGCTCCGGTCGTTCATCCTGGCCTACGGACGGGGTGAGCTGCCGGACTACCAGGCCGCCGCGTTCCTGATGGCCGCGTTCATCAACGGCCTGGACGCCTCGGAGACCCTCGCGCTCACGCGCGCGATGGTCGACTCGGGCGAGACGCTCCCCCTGGGCGGCATCTCGCGCCCGAAGGTCGACAAGCACTCGACCGGCGGCGTGGCCGACGGCGTCACGCTCGTCTTCGCGCCGATCGCGGCGTCGCTCGGGCTCGCGGTGGCCAAGCTCTCCGGGCGCGGGCTCGGCCACACGGGGGGGACCCTCGACAAGCTGGAGTCGATCCCTGGCTTGCGCACGGACCTGGAGCCCGACGCCTTCGAACGACAGGTCCAGGAGGTCGGGTCGGCGGTCGCGGCACAGACGGCCGACCTCGTGCCGGCCGATGGCGCGCTCTACGCGCTCCGGGACGTGACCGCGACGGTCCCCTCGGTGCCGCTGATCGCGGCGAGCGTGATGTCGAAGAAGCTCGCGATCGGCACCGACCTCGTGCTCCTGGACGTGAAGGCCGGGAGCGGGGCGTTCATGAAGACGCCCGATGACGCGGCGGAGCTCGCCCAGGCGTGTACGGCCCTCGCCAGGGATTGGGGGCGTCCGACGCGCGCCGCGGTGACCGACATGTCCCAGCCGCTCGGCCAGGCGATCGGGAACGCGCTCGATGTGCTCGAGGCCGTCCGGTTGCTTCGCGGCGAGTTGCACGGACGACTGCGCGACGCGGCGGTGATGTTCGCCGGCGAGGCGGTGTCCCGACTCTCGGACGTCCCGATGGGGGAGGGGCGGGCGCGGGCGGCCGCGGCGCTCGACTCGGGGGAGGCGCTCGAGGCGTTCCGCGCGATGGTCCGGGCCCAAGGCGGCGATCCGCGCGCGGTCGACGATCCCGAGGATGTCCTCCCGGCCGCGCCCGTGGTTCGTCCGTTCGCGGCCGAGCGGGCCGGCTTCCTCGCGGCCGTCGACGCCGAGGCGCTCGGGCGCGCGAGCGGCGAGCTCGGTGCGGGGAGGAAGAGGAAGGGGGACTCGATCGATCCGGCGGTCGGCATCGTCTTCCTGCCGAAGGTGGGCGATCGCCTCGAGGCCGGCGAGGGGCTCGGGCAGGTGCACGCGCGGAGCGACGCGGACGCCGAGGCGTGCATCCGGTCGGTCCTGGCCGCGATCGCCCTATCGGAGGAACCGGTCGAGCCGCCGCCGCTGGTGTACGGGTGGTACGGCTAGTGGACGACCTGAAGTTCGCGGTCTACCTCGGCATCTCGCTCGTGCCGGCGCTCGTCCTGCACGAGTACGCGCACGCGCTCGTGGCGGTCCGGCTCGGCGACCCCACCGCGAGGCGCTGGGGCCGGCTCACCCTGAACCCCAAGCCCCTGATCGACCCGTTCGGCTCGCTGATCCTGCCGGCGCTCGCGCTGATCCTGGTCGCGGCCCGCGGGGTGCTCCTGTTGCCCGTGTTCGCCTACGCGAAGCCCATGCCCGTGGACCCGACGTTCTTCAAGAACCCTCGACGCGACATGAACCTG
>DASUMC010000027.1:0-3696 GCA_036277855.1 Actinomycetota bacterium | reverse complement strand
TCACGTGGCCGGCCTTCCGTCTGCATCCGGCCGCGTGACGTGCGCGACCGTCGCGTTCACGTACCGCACGAGGTCGGCGCCCGAGAGATGGAGATTCACGCCGTGTCCTCCGCCGCCGATGGCGACCCGCTCCAGCGCGGGGATGCCGGCATCCGCGATCACCGGCCACGCGTTCGATGAGCCGAACGGCGTGATCGTCCCGCGCTCGTATCCGGTCGCCGTCTTCGCCTCCTCGGCGTCCGGCAGCGAGAGTCGGCTGACGCCGAGGTGGGTCCGGAGCTTCGGCCAGTCGATCTGCCGTCCGCCCGGGACCAGGACGAACACGTAGTCGTCTGCGCCGCGCCGGATCACGATCGTGCGGAGTAGCTGGCCGAGCTCGATCCCCTGGAGGCTGGCGCTCTCCTCGGCCGAGCGAGCGCGTTCGGTCCGGACGACCTCGAAGGCGAGGTCCGAGCCCCCGAGTGCGCGGAGCGCGGGCGTGTCGTCGTCCACGTGCGCGAGCGTACCCCGAGAGCCCCGTGACCCCGCCGAATCGTCGCGCGCTCGGAGCCGCGTCTAAGGACCGGCCGAGACGAGGAGCAGGTCGACCACGTAGTCGGCGAAGGACGGGCGCACGAACAGCCTGGTCGCCCCCTCCCGCTCGTGGAGCAGGACCTGCGCGGCGCCGAACACCGATTGCGCGCACCGCCCGTCGCCCCAGGATCTCGGGTGGAGATCGATCGGGCATGCGGACGACAGGAGGTCGTGGCGTGACGGTCCGGTGAGCTCGATCACGGCGCGGTGCGCCGAGACGTCGACGACCGAGTGGTGGAGGCCGGCGAGCGACGCCTCCAGCTCGTCCCCGATCGCGCTCGCCGCGCCGGGTGCTCCCACGACCAGCCACTCGTCCGGCCCGAGCCATAGGACGTCGCGATCGCCTGAGGCTCTCGCGGTGTTCGGCTCGGTGGGGAAGCCCAGGGTGGCGCCGCTCGCCGGCCCGATCCGGACATCGAGCTGCGACAGGAAGGCCAGCTCGGTCGCGCCGAGGCGGTCGAGATCGCCGGAGCGCCCGGCCAGCGGGCTCCTAGCCGTCACGTCGTTCGCCCTCCGGGTCGTAGGCGACCGAGGACGTCACCGTGCAAGGGACGGTGGCCTCGGGCAGCGGCGCGAACACGGTGCGTCCGTGCATCTCGTGACCGCCGGCCAGCATCGCGAGCGCGAACGAGCGCCCGAGCGCCGCGCTGCGGTACGACGACGTCACGTGGCCGGCCAGCGGCATCGGGATCCGGCCGATGTCCTCGACCACGAGCTGTGCTCCCTCCGGCACGAGCGTCCGCCCGTCGGCCGGGGCGAGCCCCACGAGCTGCTTGCGATCAGTGCGGACGAGGTCGGAGCGCCGGAGGGAGCGTCGTCCGATGAAGTCGCCTTTCGAGAGGTTCACGATCCAGTCCATCCCGAGGTCGTGGGGCGTGACGCTCCCGTCCGTGTCCTGGCCGACGATCACGTAGCCCTTCTCGGCGCGCAGGACGTGCATCGCCTCGGTGCCGTACGGCTCGATCCCGAACGGCTGGCCCGCCGCCATCACGGCCTCCCAGACCTCGAGCCCGTGCCAGGCGGGGACGTGGAGCTCGTACGCGAGCTCGCCCGAGAAGCTCACGCGCGCCAGCCGCGCTGGGACGCCGGCGACGTGGCCGTCGCGGAACGTCATGAACGGGAAGGACTCGCGCGAGACGTCGACGTCGGTTCCCGTCGCCGAGACGACCTCGCGCGCCCGAGGCCCGTTGATCGCGACGACCGCCCACTGCTCGGTGACACTCGTGCAGTAGACGCGCAGGTCGGGCCACTCGGTCTGGAGCCACTCCTCGAACCGATCGAGCACCGTTGCCGCGCCGCCCGTGGTGGTCGTCACGAGGTAGCGGTCCTCCGCGAGGCGCATCGCGACGCCGTCGTCCAGGACCATCCCGTCCAGCCCGAGCATGAGGCCGTATCGGATCGAGCCGACGGCGAGGTTCGACATCCGGTTCGTATACATGCGATCGAGGAAGGCGGGGGCGTCGGCCCCGACCACCTCGATCTTGCCGAGCGTCGAGGCGTCCATCGCGCCGACGCCGTTTCGAACCGCGAGGCATTCCCGTTCGACCGCGCGGTCCATCGGTTCGGCGTCGCGCGGGAAGAACCACGGGCGTTTCCACTGCCCGACGTTCTCGAACGCTGCGCTGGCTGCGACGTGCCACGGATGCATCGGGGTGGTCCTGACCGGGTCGAGGAGATCGCCCCGCGTAGGACCCGCGACCGCGAGGTACGAGGCCGGCGCGTACGGCGGGCGTGCGTTGGTGGGTCCCTGCGCGCCGGCGGCCTCCCCGAGGAGCTGGCTCACGATCTCGGCCACGAGCACGCCGCTCGTGCGTCCCTGATCGACGGCCGTCCCGATGTAGGTCGCCCGCTTCACGTGCTCGACCGAGCGCAGGCCGCCGCCGACCGCCTCGGCGATGTCGGCGACCGTCTGATCGCGCTGGAGGTCGACGAACTTGGCCGCATCGTCGCCGTGCTCGACGAACCATAGGGGTGTGCCGGCGGGGACGTCGCCCGCCGCCGGCCCCTCGACGGACAGCCACGGCGGGCCGTCGTCCGGGACGAAGGTCGCGCGCTCGTCGTCGTATCGGAGCCTCCCGCCGATCGAACGCCAGAGCCCGAGGTTCGGGTTCCAGCCGCCCGAGACCGCGAGCAGATCGACGTCGAACGCCTCGTCGCCACCGGGGGTCCGGACCAGGATCCGTTCGAGCCGCTCCGCGCCCAACGCCTCGATCACCAGCTCGCCCGAATGCGCGTCGACCGTCCGCACGACGTCGACGCCGCCGTTCCGCAGGACGTCGGCGACACCGAGGCCCTGCTCGTTCGTGGCGAACACCGCCGCGCGTTCGCCCGGTCGGACCCCGAAGCACTCCACGTAGGCGGCCGCGGCCCCGGCGAGCATGACGCCGGGCAGGTCGTTGCCTGCGAACGCGATCGGCCGTTCGATCGCGCCGGTCGCGAGGACCACGCGGCCGGCGCGGACGTGCCAGACGACGATGTCGGCGGTCCCTTCGAGCACCACCGCGTACCCGTCGTCGTAGACGCCGAGCGCGGTCGCGTTCGCAAGGAGCGTCATGTCCGAACCCCTCGGCGGCGCGTCGAGGATGGGGTGTTCGTCGACCAGGAGCACGCGGGCGCCCTCCTCGGAGGCCGCACGGGCGGCGGCACGGCCCGACGTGCCGCCGCCGACCACCAGCAACTCGACGTGCACGAACCGGTGCGCGACCCGCGGCGTCGCCACCGAGCCCGGATCCTCGGGAAGGCGTCCGACTCCGGCCCGGCTCCGGGCCACCAGCCCGTCGACCAGAGGAACGGTCGTCGCGGCCGCGATCGGGTCGAACCACGGCGCCGAGATCTCGGCGTACGCGTTGGGCTCCTCGACCCCGGCGGCGTGGATCCCGCGGGCGCGGCCGAGGATCGGGCTGCGGAACCCGCCGACCACGCCGTTCGCGAGGAGTGCGCTCGCGAGCGTGTCGCCCTCGAACCCCTCGAGCTCGGTGCCGTCGAACGTGAACCCGACGGGCTTCGAGCGGTCGATCCACACGCCGCCGTCGGCCAGCCTGCTGGAGGTCATCGGCGCGGCCGATCTCGATGATCGCCGGGCAGGAACGCGTGCGTGGCCGTATCGCGAACCGCGTCGAACCA
>DASUMC010000026.1:0-3136 GCA_036277855.1 Actinomycetota bacterium | reverse complement strand
GAGGGAGCTGGATCGAGCGAACGTAGCCCCCGAGTGGAAGGGGGTCGCTGACATGGCGGCCCCAGCGGAGAAGATGGACGTGGCAGAGACCGCAGAGAAGACGCGCGGACGCGGAACCGGCTCCGGCAAGGAGCTGGTGATTCGCGAATACCCGCTCGCCAGGACCCGGAACATCGGGATCATGGCCCACATCGACGCGGGCAAGACGACCACGACCGAACGCATCCTGTACTACACCGGGAAGGCCTACAAGATCGGCGAGGTCCACGAGGGCACCGCGCTGATGGACTGGATGGTCCAGGAGCGTGAGCGCGGGATCACGATCACCTCGGCCGCCACGACCACCAACTGGAAGGGCCACTGGATCAACATCATCGACACCCCGGGCCATGTCGACTTCACGGTCGAGGTGGAGCGGTCCCTGCGAGTCCTCGACGGCGCGATCGCGGTGTTCGACGCCGTCGCCGGCGTCGAGCCTCAGACGGAGACCGTCTGGCGCCAGGCCGATCGCTACTCGGTCCCTCGGATCGGCTTCGTGAACAAGATGGACCGCACCGGCGCCGACTTCGGGCGCACGGTCGAGATGATGGTCGAGCGCCTGCAGGCGAACCCGCTCGTCCTGCAGCTGCCCTGGGGCAGCGAGGGCGACTTCCAGGGGGTCATCGACCTCGTCGAGATGAAGGCGCTGCACTGGGTCTCGGAGATGGGGGAGGAGTGGGAGACCACGGAGATCCCCGCCGAGCTGATCGACGCCGCGAGGCAGGCGCACCACGACCTGTTCGAGAAGCTCGCCGATCACGACGAGTGGCTCATGGAGAAGTTCGTCCACGAGGAGGAGCCCACCGCCGACGAGCTCCGCCGCGCGATCCGACGCGCGACCCTGTCCGGCAAGGGCGTGCCGGTGCTCCTGGGTTCGGCGTTCAAGAACAAGGCGATCCAGCCGCTGCTGGACGCGATCGTCGCTTACCTGCCGGCGCCGAGCGACGTCCCGCCCGTCGAGGGTCACACCCCCAGAGGCGAGCACGCGGAACGCAAACCGGACGACTCGGAGCCGTTCTCGGGCCTGGTCTTCAAGATCATGTCCGACCCCTTCGTGGGCCGGCTCACGTATGTCCGCGTCTACTCGGGCGTTCTGCGCGCCGGCTCGCACGTCGAGAACACGACGAAGGAGCGCAAGGAGCGCATCGGCCGCATCCTGCAGATGCACGCGAATCATCGCGAAGACATGGAGGCCGCGTTCACCGGCGACATCGTGGCGATCGTCGGGCTCAAGCACTCGAGCACCGGCGACACGCTCGCGGAGCCGGCGAACCCGATCATCTTGGAATCGATCAGCTTCCCGACCCCGGTGATCTCGGTCGCCGTCGAGCCCAAGACCAAGGCGGACCAGGACAAGCTGGGCACCGGCCTGGCCAAGCTCGCCGACGAGGACCCGACGTTCGTCGTCAAGTACGACGACGAGACGGGACAGACCGTGATCTCGGGGATGGGCGAGCTCCACCTGGACATCATCGTGGACCGCCTGCGCCGCGAGTTCGGCGTCGACGCCAACGTCGGCAAGCCGCAGGTGGCCTATCGCGAGTCGATCCGCAGGCCGGTCACCAAGGTCGAGGGACGCTTCATCCGCCAGAGCGGTGGGCACGGACAGTTCGGCCTCGTGTACCTGAACCTCGAGCCCACCGGTCAGGGAGGCGGGTACGAGTTCATCAACAAGATCGTCGGCGGCAAGATCCCGCGCGAGTACATCCCGGCGGTCGATCAGGGGATCCAGGAGGCGATGGAGAGCGGTGTGCTCGCCGGCTATCCGCTCGTGGACGTCCGCGCCACGCTGGTGGACGGGTCCTTCCACGAGGTGGATTCCTCCGAGATGGCGTTCAAGATCGCCGGATCGATCGGGCTCAAGGAGGCCGCCCGCCGCGCCGAGCCCGCGCTGCTCGAGCCGGTGATGGAGTTCGAGGTGATCACGCCCGAGGAGTTCATGGGCGAGGTCATGGGCGACGTGACCGCGAGGCGCGGACGGATCGAACGGATCGACGACCGGAGTGGCCAGAAGGCGATCCGGGTGCTGGTCCCGCTCGCCGAGCTGTTCGGCTACGCGACGGACCTGCGTTCGCGCACGCAGGGGCGTGCGTCCCACACACCGATGCAGCTGCAGAACTACCACGAGGTGCCGGCCAACATCTCCAAGGAGATCGTTGCCCGCGTCCGGGGCGAGTAGGACCTCGGACCACAGGACCAAGAGCCCGGGACGAGGCAGACGAGGAGAAGAGGACATGGGGAAAAAGAAGTTCGAGCGCACGAAGCCGCACGTGAACATCGGGACGATGGGACACATCGACCACGGCAAGACGACCCTGACCGCGGCGATCACCAAGCGCCAGGCCGAGAAGGGCCTCGCCGAGTTCACGCCGTTCGACGAGATCGACAAGGCCCCGGAGGAGCGCGAGCGCGGCATCACGATCGCGATCGCGCACGTGGAGTACGAGACCGATACGCGTCACTACGCGCACGTCGACATGCCGGGCCACGCCGACTACATCAAGAACATGATCACGGGCGCCGCCCAGGTCGACGGGGCGATCCTGGTCGTGTCCGCGGCCGACGGCCCGATGCCGCAGACCCGCGAGCACGTGCTGCTCGCCCGCCAGGTGGGCGTGCCGTACATCGTGGTGGCCCTGAACAAGGTCGACATGGTCGACGACGCCGAGCTGCTCGACCTGGTCGAGCTCGAGGTGCGCGAGCTCCTGTCGTCCTACGAGTACCCCGGCGACGACACGCCCGTGATCCAGGTGTCGGCGCTGAAGGCGCTCGAGGGCGACGAGGAGGCGATGACCAAGATCGACGAGCTGCTCCAGGCCGTGGACACCTACGTCCCCGAGCCCGTGCGCGACGTCGACAAGCCCTTCCTGATGGCGATCGAGGACGTGTTCTCGATCACCGGCCGCGGCACGGTCGTGACCGGCCGCGTCGAGCAGGGCGTCCTCAAGAAGATGGAGGAGGTCGAGATCGTCGGGATCAAGGACACGCGCAAGACCACGGCGACCGACCTGGAGATGTTCCGCAAGCTCCTGGACGAGGTGCAGGCCGGCGACAACGTCGGGGTGCTGCTCCGCGGGGTCGACAAGGACGAGGTGGC
>DASUMC010000025.1:0-6491 GCA_036277855.1 Actinomycetota bacterium | reverse complement strand
GGCGGTGCAGCCGCCCGCCGAAGAGGTAGCCGAGGCAGACGGACAGCACGATGACGGCCAGCAGGAGCTTCATCGGTAGGGAACGGAGGGTGCCATGCGCCGCGGCCCGTGTCCAGGACGGGACTAGCATCCCGGCGTGGCTAGGATGGTGCCGTTCCCGATGCTCCCGACCGACAGCGCCGCCGAACGCCGTCTCTACGAGGGATTCCTCGAACAGCTCGACGACGCGTTCGTGATCTACCACTCGGTGGACTGGGTTGTCGGTGGGCGAGCGGGTCGCGACGAGGGCGAGGCCGACTTCGTGATCACGCACCCCGAGCTCGGGCTGCTCGCGCTCGAGGTCAAAGGGGGTCGGATCGCGTACGACCCCGCCACGAAGCGCTGGACCCAGACCGGCCATTCGGGGACGCACGGCCTCGACGAGGATCCGTTCCACCAATCGAAGGGCGCGATGCACTCGCTCGTGCGGATCCTCGAGGGCCAACCCGGATGGGATCGGTGGAAGCCCAGCTACGGATTCGGGGTGGCTTTCCCCGACGGGAGGTACGAGACCGCCGCGCACCCGGGCGCGCCCGCCGAGATCGTGATCGATCGCCACGACCTTGCGAGGCTCGCCGAGCGAGTCCCCGAGGTGATGCGGACGTGGGCGCGTGGGGGCCGGCGCTTCGGCGCCGAGGGCATGGAGGCCATCTCGAAGGCCCTCGGGTTCAGCGTCGAGATCCGCACACCGCTCAGGCTGCGGTTCGATGAAGAGGACAAGAAGATCGTCGAGCTGACCTCGGACCAGGCGTGGGTGCTCGCGTTTGTGCTCCATCGGCGACGCGCGGCCGTGACCGGGCCGGCGGGGAGCGGCAAGACCGTGCTCGCGGTGTCGGTGGCCAAACAGCTCGCGACCGCCGGCCACAGAACGCTGCTCACGTGCTTCAACCGCAGGCTCGGGGAGCACCTCCGCGCATCCGTCGGAGGGTTCGGCGGTATCGACACCGCGACGTTCCACCAGCTGTGCGTCCAGATGGCGAAGGAGGCCCGTGTCGACCTTCCGCCGGAGGATGTGGGGCCCGCTTCCCCCTACTTCGAGCACCGGCTCCCCGACGCGCTTGCCGAGGCCGCGACCCGGCTGGGCCCCCGGTACGACGCGATCGTGGTCGATGAGGGGCAGGACTTCCGCGAGTGGTGGTGGCCCGCGTTGCTCTCGCTGCACACCGATCCCGACGGCGGGTTCCTGTACGTGTTCGCCGACGACAACGAGAACCTCTACGGGGGAGCGCTGCCGGTGGGCGAGGAGGACCGGGTCGGACCGATCTCGCTCAACCTCCGAAGCACGAAGCAGATCGGAGAGTTCGTCTCGGTCTTCTACAAGGGCGAGCAGCAGCCGATCGCCCGAGGGCCCGAGGGTCAGCCCGTCGAGATCCTGGGGTACGCCGGCGAGGACGATCTCGAGCACCTGCTCGCGGTGGTCCTTCGGAACCTCGTCGAGGAGGAGCACGTCCCCCTCGAGGACATCGTCGTGCTGACGCCGTCGGGAACCGGCAAGAGCCGCCTGCGGAGGGCGGGGACGATCGACGGCTACCGGCTGTCCGAGACCGTCGAGCCGGGCACCGTGCTCGCGACCAGCGTCCACGCGTTCAAGGGCCTCGAACGGCCCGTCGTCATCCTCGCCGAGCTCGGGGACAAGCACCTCGAGGACCTCCGGGACTACCTCTACGTCGGTGGGTCGCGGGCGCGGAACCACCTCGTGGTCCTCGCGGCCGAGCCCGTCGCGCGCGAGCTCCGAGCGATCACCGGCGTCACGGGTCCCTGAGGCGTCGCTAGGCTGGTTGGGTGGCCGACCTGGGGTACTTCGGGCCCGACAGCGTCTCGTGGCGGGTGCATCGCGAGGTGACGGTGCTGTTCGGCGGGGCGCGGGCGGTGCTCATGCAGGCGGCGCACCCGCTCGTGATCGCCGGGGCGCGCGAGACGGGCTTCTACGAGCGGAACCCGTGGAGGCGGCTCCAGCGGACCCTGGTCCTCACGTACACGATCACGTTCGGTTCGAAGGCGGAGGCCGACGCCGCCGCCGAACGGATCAACGACGTCCACGCCCGCGTGAAGGGCATCGACACGGAGACCGGCCTGCCGTACGACGGACTCGACCCCGACCTCCTCATGTACGTGCACGCCTGCCTCATCGAGAGCGCCCTCGTGTTCGAGCGCCTCACGGTGGGTGGGCTCGACGCGGCGGGTCGTCAGCGCTTCCACGAGGAGCAGATGCTCGCCGCGGAGATGGTGGGGATCCCGCGGGCGGCGATCCCGCCCACGGTCCCCGAGCTGCGCGCCTATCTGCAGGGGGTGTACGACTCGGGCATCCCTCGGGTCGGCGAGGCCGCGCGACGGGTGGCCGCGCTGTTCCACGATCCGCCGCGCGAGGCCGAATGGCGACCGGTGCTGATCGGGGTGTCGAAGCTCGCGTTCGGCACCCTGCCGGCGGAGCTCCGCCGGTTATACGGGATCGAGGTGGGCCCCGGCCGGCGGGTGGCGATGCGCGCGGCGTTCGCCGCGACCCGGGCACTCCGGCCGTTGCTGCCGCCACGCTTCCGCTACATCGCGCCGTACCAGGAGTGGCGCACGGGGAGGCCGGGAGGGGTGCGGGATCTCCGGCGTTCGGTCGGTGTCCGCGTGGACGCGGCGCGCAGCCTCGGCGGCGAGGCGCCGGGCGCCCGTCGCTAGACTCGGCGCGTGCACGAGATCGAGGGCGTCCTGCTCGACATCGACGGCGTCCTCGCCGTGTCCTGGGAGCCGCTGCCCGGCGCGATCGACACCATCGGATGGCTGCGTTCGCACGGGGTCCCGTTCCGGCTGATCACGAACACGACGACCAAGACGCGCGCGGATCTCGCGACCACCCTGCGGGATGCGGGGTTCGACGTCCGCGACGACGAGCTCATCACCGCCGTGGCCGCCACGGCACAGTACCTCCGTGCAAACCACCCGAACGCGCGCTGCTTCCTCCTGTCCGACGGCGACGCCAGTGCGGACCTCGAGGGCGTCGAGCTGGCCGACGTGGACGTTGCCGACGTCATCGTGCTGGGTGGGGCGTCCGAGGACTTCACGTACACGACGATGAACCGCATCTTCGGCAGGCTGATGGACGGCGCGATCCTCGTCGGGATGCATCGGAACCTCTATTGGCGTACGGGCGAGGGCCTCCAGCTCGACGCCGGCGCCTACATCGCGGGGCTCGAGGAGGCGACCGGAAGCGATGCAGTCATCTGCGGGAAGCCGTCGAGGCCGTACTTCGATGCAGCGCTCGCGATGCTCGGCGTTCCCAGGGCAGGCACGATCATGGTCGGCGACGACATCGTGAACGACGTCCGTGGGGCGCAGGTCATGGGTCTGCGAGGGGTGCTCGTTCGGACCGGGAAGTTCCTGCCGGACGACCTCGCGAAGGTGCCGGACCCGCCTGACCGCGTGCTCGAGACGATCGCCGACCTCCCGGACCTGCTGGGCGCGTTCTAGGCCTCACCCAGTGGAGCCTCCTCGGAACCGGGTGTCCCGGTAGGCTCGGGTCGTGGACCCCGAACGCACGCGTCAGGCTCGGCGGCTGTTCGCGGGGATCGCGCCCGAGTACGACCGGATGGGCTCGGTGCTCTCATTCGGGCAGGACCCGAGGTGGCGCCGCTTCCTCGTGTCGAAGGTGAACGCGATCCCCGGCTCGTGGGTGCTGGATGTCGCCACCGGGACCGGGCTGGTCGCGCGCGAGCTCGCGAGCAAGAACGTGCGCGTCGTCGGACTGGACCAGAGCGCGGCGATGGTGGCCCGGGGTGTCGAGGCCGTGCGCCGGCGGGGGCTCGAAGGGCGGGTCCGGTTCGCGCTCGGGCAGGCGCAGGCGTTGCCCTTCGAAGAGGGGGCGTTCGACGCGGTCACGTTCACCTACCTGCTGCGCTACGTGGACGACCCTCCCGCGACCGTCGCGGAGCTGGTCCGCGTCCTGCGGCCCGGCGGCGTCATGGCCTCGCTCGAGTTCCACGTGCCGCCCGAACCCTGGGCTCGCGCGGGATGGTTCGCGTACACGAGGTCGGCGATGCCGTTGGTCGGATGGACCGTGTCCAACGAGTGGTACCGGACCGGTCGGTTCCTGGCACGGAGCATCACGGAGTTCGTCGAGCGGTATCCCCTCCCCGTCCAGGTCCGCTGGTGGCAGGAGGCGGGGATGCGGCGCGTGCGGACCAAGCTGCTGAGCAATGGCGCCGCGGTCGTGATGTGGGCGGTGAAGTCGACACCCGTCCTCGGCGAGGAGTCCGAGGACCTGGCCCACCCCGATGGGTGAGACCGCCGACCGCCCGGCGTTCTACGCGCTGAGCCCCGGCGGGTGGCGCGACTACTGGTCGCTGCTCCACCCGCCGTACACCGCGTGGCACCTCTCGTACGTGGTCATCGGGGCGTGCGTCGCGCCGGTGGTCGACCTTCGCTGGTTGGTCGAAACGCTCGTCGCGTTCTTCCTCGCGATGGGCCTGGCCGCGCACGCGCTCGACGAGCTCAACGGGCGGCCGCTCCGAACGCGCATCCCCGACCGCGTGCTGTGGGCGATCGCGGTCGTTGGCCTCGGGGGCGCGATCGGGCTGGGGATCCACGGGACGTTCGTGATCTCGCCGTGGCTGTGGGCGTTCATCGGCGTCGGAGGGTTCCTCGTCGTCGCCTACAACCTCGAGCTGTTCGGCGGCGCGTTCCACTCGGACGTCTGGTTCGCCCTCGGGTGGGGCGCGTTCCCGGCGCTCACCGCGTATTTCGCGCAGACGGGGACGGTCCGGGTCGAGGCGATCCTCGTCGCTGCCGGATGCGCGGCGATCTCGGCCGCGCAACGAGTGCTCTCGACGCCCGTCCGGCGGCTGCGTCGGACGGTGACCAGCGTGAGCGGCGAGCTCGTCACGACCGAGGGCGACCACGAGCCGCTGGACGCCTCCTCGCTCCGCCGGGCGCCGGAGGGCGCGCTCCGCTGGCTCTCCGCCGCCGTCCCGCTGATCGCGATCGGGCTGCTCCTCGCCAGGGTCTAGCCCCGAGGGTATCGTTCGGTCTCGATCGTGGGAGGTGCGTGGTGGGATTCGACGGGCTCGGCACCATCGGCCAGATCCACGTGAGCGTGACCGACGTCGATCGCTCGGTCGCCTTCTACCGCGACGTCCTAGGGATCCCGTTCCTGTTCCGCGTGCCGGGGCAGCCGATGGCGTTCTTCGACTGCGACGGCGTTCGGCTCTACCTGGGCGTCCCCGAGTCGGAGGACTTCCGGTCGCGCGGGGTGCTGTACTTCACGGTCGAAGACATCGGGGAGGCGCACCGCGCGCTCGCCGAACGTGGGGTCGCGTTCCGCGACGGCCCGCACGTCGTCCATCGCACCGAGGACGCCGAGCTGCACATGGCGTTCTTCAACGATCCCGACGGCAACAACCTCGCGCTCATGGCGGAGGTGCCCGTCGCTCAGACGGACGGGTAGCGCAGCGGGAGGCCGCGAACGCCGGCCGGCGCGGCGACGAGACTCCAACCCCCGAGGCTCGAGACGACGAGCCGATCCAGGTCGGGTCCCCAGAACGCGACGTTCGCGGGCTGGTTCAGGACGACGCCGTCGGGGTCGTCGGCGAACACCTCGACGGGTCCCCCCGGCGAGATCCTGTAGATGCGATCCGGCCGGTAGCACCCGACGAACATCGTCCCGTCCTCCGCGAGGGCGATGCCGTCCGGCTGCGAGCCGGAGAGGTCGACGACCGGCTCCGGTGGACCGGCGCCCTCGTCGTCCTCGATCGGGACCCGGATGACCGCGCGACCGTGCGACTCGACCACGAGCAACGCCTCGCCGCCCGCGGTGAGGCAGCAGCCGTTCGGGAAGCGAGGCGTCGCCTCGGTCCAGACCTCGGTGGCGCCGCCGGGGGCGATCCGGTAGACGAGCCCGTCGTCCCGTCCCCACTCGCCCGAATCCGTCACGTACAGGTTCCCGCGGTCATCGAACGCCGCGAAGTTCGGCACGCGCATCGGTCGCCCGGCCGTGCCGTTCGAATAGGTCGCGACCTTGCCCGTCGTCGCCGACAGGCGCGCGACGGCGACGTTCCCGAAGTCGCACGCGAAGACGTCACCCGAGCCCGAGACCGCCACGCCGTAGATGAAGCCGCCGGTGGACGCGATCTCGTCGAGCGCGTCGTCCCGGGCGACCCGGTAGATCTGACCGGCCTCGCCACCCGCGTACAGGAGGCCGTCGGGGCCGACCGCGACGCCCTCCGGATGATCGAGGCCGGTCGCGAGGGTCTCGAAATCGTCGAGCGCCACCACGCTCAGACCGCCGCATCGAGCTGCGACAGGAGTTCCGGCACGTCCGATGCACGCGCGCCCTCGCCCGCGATCTCGGTCGTCACGACCCTGGAGCCCACGTTCCACATCGCGAGGAAGTACCTCGTCTCGTTGTGGCAGCACGGGTCGGGCCGGTGCACGAAGACGATCCCGCCGCGAGGGGCGTCGAGGTCGGCGTT
>DASUMC010000024.1:0-11912 GCA_036277855.1 Actinomycetota bacterium | reverse complement strand
TCGATCCTGATCGCGGCCGGGCTCGATCCGGATCGATGCATCCTGTTCCGGCAGAGCGACGTCGCGGAGCACACCTACCTGTGTTGGCTGCTGTCCAGCGTCACCGCCTACGGCGAGTTGGGCCGGATGACCCAGTTCAAGGAGAAGTCGGCGGAGCAGAAGGAGTTCGTCTCCGCCGGACTCTTCTTCTATCCGGTGCTGCAGGCGGCGGACATCCTCGCGTACCAGACCGACGAGGTGCCGGTCGGCGAGGACCAGAAGCAGCACATCGAACTGGCCCGAAACATCGCGGAGCGCTTCAACTCCCGGTACGGGGAGCTGTTCACCGTGCCGAGACACCGGGTCCCCGAGGTGGGGGCGCGCATCCTCGACCTCCAGGATCCGGACAAGAAGATGTCGACCACCGGTGGGTCCGAGCAGGGGACGGTGTACATCCTCGACCCACCCGAAGCGATCGCACGGAAGTTCAAGTCGGCGGTCACCGACTCCGGCATGGAGATCCGGCGGGCGCCCGACAAGCGAGGGATCTCGAACCTGGTCGAGATCATGGCCGTCGTGCGCGGCGTGACGCCCGAAGACATCGAACAGGAGTACGCGAGCGACCCCGGCTACGCCCGGTTCAAGGACGACGTCGGTGCGGCCGTCGCCGAGTACCTGCGGCCGATCCGGACGACCTACGACGCGATCCGCTCCGACGAGTCGCATCTCGAGTCGATCCTGCGCGAGGGAGCCGCCAAGGCCCGCGCGATCGCGGCCAAGACGGTCGAGACCGCGGCCGATCGGATGGGCCTCGGTGCGGGCTCGGGAGCGGGATGACGTCGACGGCCGG
Organism: Actinomycetota bacterium; assembly: GCA_036277855.1. Taxonomy (GTDB): domain Bacteria; phylum Actinomycetota; class UBA4738; order UBA4738; family HRBIN12; genus DASSJM01. The sequence continues at coordinate 11,083 of DASUMC010000024.1, read as the reverse complement.
GTCCGGGTCGGCGGAGAGGCCGGACGGCGGCGCCTTCGCGGTCGAGCTTCCGGTCTTCACGGGGACGTTCAGGGTCCTCGCCGATCTGATCCTCGAACAGAAGATCGATGTGTGCGACGTCTCGATCGCGACGGTGACCGACGGGTTCCTCGCCCACTCGAAGGCGGCGGAGAGCTGGTCGCTGGAGGAGGCGACGTGGTTCCTCGCGGTCTGCGCGATCATGCTCGAGCTGAAGGTCGGCCGCCTGATGCCGCGGCACGAGGTCGTGGACGAGGAGGATCTGCTCGGTGTGTCGCCCGATCTCGTGTACGCGCGTTCGATCGAGCTCGCGGCGTTCCGGACGGTCGCGCTCGAGATCGCGCAGGCGCTCGACGAGGAAGGCCTGCGGTTCGCGCGTGAGGCCGGCCCGCCCGCCGAGTTCGCGCATCTGTACCCGGACGTCCTGGAGGACGTGAACGCGGACGACCTCGCGCGGATCGCGGCCGTCGTACTCCGCCCGCCGCCGCTCGTGGATCTGTCCCACGTGACGCCGATCCGCTACACGATGGCCGAGGCCGTCGAGGCGGTCCGCGATCACATGGGCCGGCTCGGGCAGGCGTCGTTCCGCGATCTCGTCGCGGACTGCGACGAACGGATCCAGATCGTCGTTCGGTTCCTCGCGCTGCTCGAACTCTACCGAGAGGGCATGGTCGACCTCGCGCAGGCCTCGACGTTCGGCGAGATCCACGTCCGCTGGGAGGGCGAGGCGGCGTGAGCGACCGGGCGTCGTCGCTTCGATCGCTCGAGGCGCTGTTGTTCATCTCCGACGAACCCGTGACCTCGGCGATCCTCGCCAAGGCCCTGGGGGCCGAACGCCCCGAGGTGGACGCGTGGTGCGAGGAGCTCGCCCGTGGCTACGAGGAGCGGGAGGCCGGCCTCACGCTGCGGAACGTGGCCGGCGGGTGGCGCCTGACGACGCATCCCGAGGCCGCCCCCGTGGTCGAGCAGTTCGTGCTGGCCTCGCGGCACGTCCGGCTGACGAAGGCCGCGCTCGAGACGCTGTCGATCGTCGCGTACAAGCAGCCGGTCACGCGGCACCAGATCTCGGGGATCCGCGGCGTGAACTCGGAGGGCGTCCTTCGGGCGCTCGTGGATCGCGGGCTCGTGGCCGAGGTGGGCCGCGAGGAAACGCCGGGGCGTCCGGTCCTGTACGGGACGACGCCGGAGTTCCTCGAACGCCTCGGTCTGTCTTCGCTCTCGGCGCTGCCCGCGCTCGCGCCACTTCTGCGCGCGGGTACGAGCGACGCGGAGGCCGAGACGGCCGACACCGACTGACGGGGGATGCCCGTCGAGCGGCTCCAGCGTTCGCTCGCCCGCGCCGGGTTCGGGTCGCGCCGCGCGTGCGAGGAGCTGATCGCCGCCGGCCGCGTCGAGATCAACGGGCGGGTGGCGACGCTGGGCGACCGGCTCGATCCCGCGATGGACCAGGTGCGGGTCGACGGTTCGAAGGTCAACGTCAATCCCGAGCTCCGCACGTTCGCGCTGCACAAGCCGCGCGGGGTCACGACGACCATGCGTGACCCCCACGCCGAACGCGACCTCAGCGGCTTCCTCCCCAAAGGCGTGCACGTGTTCCCGGTCGGTCGCCTCGACCGGGACACCGAGGGGCTGTTGCTGCTGACCAACGACGGCTCGCTGGCGCATCGGCTCACGCACCCGCGGTACGCGATCGAGAAGGAGTACCTGGCCGAGGTGGACAGGCCTCCGTCCCACCGACAGCTCGCGCGCCTGCGCCGCGGCGTCGAGCTCGACGACGGGACCGCGCGCGCGGTCGACGCGCGCTCGGCGGGAGGCGCCGCTGGACGAGGAGGGGTCCGTCTCGTGATGGTCGAGGGACGCAAGCGCGAGGTCCGTCGGATGCTCGACGCCGTCGAGCTGCCGGTGCGACGTCTGGTCCGCGTTCGCGTCGGGCCGATCCGCCTGGGCAAGCTGCGACCCGGCGACGTCCGCGAGCTCGAACCGGAGGACGTCCGGGCGCTCTTCCGCGCCACCGGTCTGTGAACGGCGGCGCCGGAGCCGTTCGTGACCGGGAATGAGTCCGGCCTGTAGCCTTTCGCCGGCAGCGATCAGGTGGAGGCGTGGTGGGGGAGGTCAGGGTTCGAGCGGCGCGCGGGGCGATCCACGTCGACGAGGATTCGTCCGACTCGGTGCTCTCCGCGACCGAGCGCCTGCTTGCCCAGATGCTCGAGCGCAACGACGTGGCCGCCGACGACATCGTGACCGCGTTCTTCACGGTTACCGAGGACCTGCGCTCAGCGTTCCCCGCAGAGGCGGCGCGACGGATGGGTCTCGGCGGCGTCCCTCTTCTCTGCGCGCAGGAGATCCCCGTCGAGGGGTCGATGCGTGGCGTGATCCGGGTCCTCCTACAGTTCCACACGGCGCGCGAGCCCGACGAAGTCACGCACGTGTACCTCGACGGCGCGGAGACGCTGCGCGATGACCTCGGCTGAACGCGTCGCGGTCGTCGGGACGGGGCTGATCGGCACCTCGATCGCGATGGCCTCGGTCCGGGCGGGGGAGGCGGTCCGGGGGTTCGACGCCGATCCCGACGCGCTCGCCCGGGCCGCGGAGCGCTCGGGGCTCACCCCCTCGGCAACCCTGGAGGAGAGCGTCGCCGACGCGACGCTGGTCTTCGTCTGCACCCCGATCCCCGAGTTGCCCGGCCTGGTCTCGGAGATCCTGCGGCTCGCCCCGGACGCGATCGTGACGGACGTGGGGAGCGTGAAGACCAGAGTGATGTCCGGCGTCGACACGACCGCCGACCCGGCGCACCTCGATCGGTTCATCGGTGGCCATCCGATGGGCGGTTCGGAGCGGTCCGGGCCCGATCATGCCTCGGCGTCGGTGCTGGATGGCGTGGTCTGGGTCCTCTCGCCAGCTCCGGGGGTGCCGGAGGCGACGGTGGCTCGCCTGGCGACGTGGGTGGAGAAGATCGGCGCACGCCCGGTGCCGATGGACCCAGAACGTCACGACCGTCTGGTGGCGGTCGTGAGCCATCTGCCGCAGGTTGCTTCCACCGCCCTGATGGGCCTGGCGGCCGCCGAGGAGGCGGGGGAGCCCGAGATCCTGTTGCTCGCCGCCGGCGGGTTCCGGGACCTCACGCGGCTCGCGGCCTCGAGCCCGCACCTGTGGAGCGACATCCTGCTCGCCAACGGCGACGCGATCGCGCGGGCGATCGACCTGTACGTCGGGCGCCTCACCCGGCTGCGAAACCTGATCCGCCGGGCCGACGCGGCGGAGGTCGAGCGCGCCTTCGGCGAGGCCAAGCGGGCCCGCCTCTCGCTCGCGGCCAAGCCGCAGGTCAAGGCGGGGGTGGCGGTCTTGCAGGTACCGGTGCCCGACCGCCCCGGGGTCCTGGCCGAGGTGACCGCGACGATGAGCGACGCCGGTGTGAACATCGAGGACCTCCAGATCGTCCATTCGCCCGAGGGGGGCCGGGGAACGGTGCACCTCACGCTTGCCGCCGACGCGGCCCATGACGCCGAGCTCGCCCTTCGCAAGCGGCGGTTCGAACCCCAGCGACTGGCGTGAGTCGGTGCGCGCGATCGTGCATCCGGGGGCATTCGACGGCGGGGTGGCCTCCGTCCCCGGGGACAAGTCGATCGCCCATCGGTGGTTGATCCTCGCCGCCACGGCGCTCGGCGGGTGCGAGCTGCGCGGGCTCCCCGGGGCCCTCGACGTGAGGGCGACGGCCACCTGTTTGGCCGGACTCGTGGGTCCGGAAGCTCGAGGTGCACTCGACGGTTGGGCTTCGGATCCCGTTCCCCAGGCGGACCGTGACCGTTCCACGGCGAACGACCCTCGACCTCGAGGTCGAGACCTCGTGCTCGGAGGGCAAGGTCGAGCTGCGCTTCACCCCCCGAAGGCTCCGCTGGACTGCTCGAACTCGGGCACGACGATGCGGCTGCTGGCCGGCCTGCTGGCGGCGGGGCCGTTCGAGTCGGTCCTGCGGGGAGACGCCAGTCTGACCACACGCCCGATGGAGCGCGTCGCCGACCCCTTGCGAGCGATGGGCGCCGACGTGCGGACCACCGACGGCCACGCGCCGATCGTCGTGCGCGGCGGGCCCCTTCGAGGGATCGAGCACCGGACGGCCGTCCCCAGTGCCCAGGTGAAGAGCGCCGTCCTCCTCGCCGGCCTCGCCGCGGAGGGTTCGACCACCCTGCGCGAACCCGTCCCCACGCGTGACCACACCGAACGGGCGCTGGCGGCGCTCGGCGCCCCGGTCGAGTTCGAGCCCGGGATGGCGTCGGTCCGTGCGTTCGTGCACGAGGGGTTCGCCGCGGCGGTGCCCGGCGACGTCTCGTCGGCCGCGTTCCTCGTCGCGGCCGCGGTGCTGATGGGAACGGCCTTGGCGGTCGAGGGAGTGGGGCTCAACCCGACACGCACGGGGTTCGTCGGCGTCCTCGAACGCATGGGCGCGTCGCTCGGATCCCGGATCGAGCGGATGGAGCTGGGCGAACCCGTGGGGACCCTCGAGGTCGAGCCGGGGCCGCGGCTCGCCGGAACGACGATCGATGCGGGAGAGCTTCCGCTGGTGATCGACGAGGTGCCGGTGCTGGCGATGATCGCCGCGCACGCGAGCGGTCCGACGCGGTTCGAGGGAGCCGCCGAGCTCCGGGTCAAGGAGAGCGACCGGTTAGCGGGGCTCGTGGAGGCGATCCGCGCGCTCGGGGGTGATGCCGGTCTCGAGGGCGACGACCTGGTCGTCGGCGGTGACGGCCTCGTTGGCGGCGAGGCGGAGGCGCGCGGCGATCATCGGATGGCGATGGCCCTGGCCGTGGCCGCCCTCGCGGCACGGGGTCCGGTCGTGGTCGACGGGATCGAGGCGGCCGAGGTGTCCTTCCCCGGGTTCGAGGAGCTCCTCGTCGGGCTCGGCGCGAGGATCGAGGTCTCGGCGTGACGACGGTGATCGCGATCGACGGCGCCGCCGGGGTCGGCAAGAGCACGCTCGCACACCGGCTCGCCGCGGAGCTCGGCCTGCCGTACGTGAACACCGGGCTGATGTACCGGGCCCTTGCCCTGCGTGCCCATCGTGACGGCGTCTCGCCGGAGGATGCACCCGAGCTCGAACGCCTCGCGCGCGGCATGCGCTTCGAGCTCGACTCGAGCGTTCGACCGCCCGAGCTCCGGATCGACGGTGAGCCCCCCGAACCCGCCCTCACGTCCGCAGAGGTCGAGTCGAGCGTTTCGGCGGTTTCGCGTCACCCCGAGGTTCGCGAGGTGCTCCGCCGCGAGCAGCGTCGCCTCGCCGTGGACGGCGCGGTGATGGAAGGGCGTGACATCGGGTCCGTCGTGGCGCCGAACGCGGACCTCAAGCTGTTCCTTCGGGCGGAATCCCGCGAACGGATCGGCCGGAGGGCGCTTCAACGCGACAAGGATCCCGAGCACGTCGCACGGTCGCTCGGCACGCGGGACCAACAGGACGCGCGGACGAGCCCGTTCGTGCCGGCCCCCGACGCGATCGTGTTCGACACGACCAAGCTGTCGCCGGACGAGGTCGCCCGGCAGGTGCTCGCGCTGGTCCGCGAGCGCGGGCTCGTACGGTGACGGCTCCCGCCGTCGCCGTGGTGGGCCGCCAGAACGTGGGCAAGTCGACCCTCGTGAACCGGATGTTCGGCTCCCGGGAGGCGATCGCGCACGAGATGCCCGGGGTCACCCGGGATCGGGTCGAGCTCGAGGCCACGTGGGGAGGTCGAACCCTCAAGCTCATCGACACGGGTGGGTTTGCGCACGACGCGAGGGGGATCGAGGCGCTGGTCTCCGACCAGGCGGAACGGGCGGCGCGACATGCCGATGTCGTGCTTCTGGTGGTGGACGTTCAGACGGGTCCCCTCGAGGAGGACGCCGCGCTTGCCCGGCGGCTCCGGCGCGCCGAGGTGCCGGTCCTGGTGGTGGTCAACAAGGTCGACAGCGAGCGCGACGAGAGCGACGTCCCGGCCTTCCTCTCGCTCGGGCTCGGTGACCCGGTCCCGGTCTCGGCGCTTCACGGGCGCGGTTCGGGCGACCTCCTGGACCAGCTGGTCGCCGTGCTGCCGGACGAAGAGTCCGACGACCAGGAACCAGAGGAGCCGCGGTTCGCGATCGTGGGGCGGCCGAACGTGGGGAAGTCGAGCCTGTTCAATCGGTTGGTGGGCGAGGAGCGCTCGGTCGTCTACGAGGACGCGGGGACGACCCGGGACGCCGTGGATGCGCTCGTGAGCTGGCCCGACGGCCCCGTCCGCTTCGTCGATACCGCGGGGTTCCGGAGGCCCTCCAGGGTCCAGGGCGTGGAGTACTACAGCTTCCTTCGTGCGGAGCGCGCGATCGAGCGCGCGGACGTAGCTCTGCTCGTGCTCGACGCATCGCAGGGGTTCACCGGCGAGGACAAGCGGATCGCCGCCCGTGTGATGGAGGTCGGTCGCGGCCTGGTCGTGGTCGCGAACAAGTGGGACCTGATCGAGGAGCGTGACCGGAGCTTCAAGGAGCTGACCGAGCTGCTCTCCCCGTACGCGCGAGCGCCCGTGCTCCGCACGTCCGCGGTCGGGGGCACCGGCGTGCACCGCCTCCCGGCCGTGCTGTCGCAGGTCCACGAGCGCTGGAACAGCAGGGCGCCCACGGCAAGGGTGAACGAGGTGGTCGCCGCCGCGCAGGCCGAACAGCAGGCCCCGGGCGGGATCCGCTACCGGTACGCCACCCAGGTGGCCGCCGGGCCGCCGCGGTTCGTGCTGTTCGGCGCGGGCCCCCCGTCGGCGAGCTACCAGCGGTTCCTGGAGGGGCGCCTGCGGCGGGCGCTCCACCTCGAGGGCGTTCCGATCGGCATCCGTTTCCGCCCCGGCCGCCGCCGCACTCGCTGATGCCGGACCGGCCCGCACCGGCTCCGCTCACCACCGGTAGACTCGCCGGGCACGGGCCGTGGCGCAGCTTGGTTAGCGCGTCTGACTGGGGGTCAGGAGGTCGCGGGTTCGAATCCCGCCGGCCCGACCGGTGGTAGGTTCGCCGCGCCATGAGCGAGCCGGGCTCGACCGACCGCGTCCTCACGATCCCGAACCTCATCTCCTCGCTCCGCATCGCGCTGATCCCCGCCTTCGTCGTCCTGATCGTGCACCCGAACACCACGCGAGCGGGGCTGGTGCTGTTCGTGGTGGTGGTCGCCACCGACTGGATCGACGGGGCCCTCGCCCGTGCCACCGGGCAGGTCTCCGACCTGGGCAAGGTCCTGGACCCGGTCGCCGACCGGCTGGCGATCGCCGCGGGCCTGATCGCCCTTGTGGTGGCCGACGCCTTCCCGCTCTGGGCGGCGCTCCTGATCCTGGTCCGCGACGTGGTCGTGCTGATCGCCGGGCTGGTGTTGCTCTCGACGCGCCGGGCGCGGATCGAGGTGCGGTACCTCGGCAAGGTCGCGACGTTCGCGTTGATGGCCGCGATCGCCTGCATCGCGTGGGGGAGCCTCGGCTACCCACTCGCGCCCGCGGCTCTCGCGTGCGGGTGGGCGTTCTACGCCGCGGGGATCGTCGAGTACTACGTCGCGACCGTCCTGTACGTTGGCGACCTCCGGCGCGCCTGGCGGGGCATCAACGATCGCGCGGTCGACCCCACGACGTGACCCGGGTCGGTCCATCGGGTCCGGCGTGCTACCTTCCAGCCTCATGACGTCGTGACGGGCCAAGGAACATCGCGGCCAAGGAGAAGCCCCCAAGGAGAAGCCGATGGAGTTCCCCGAGGACCTGCGGTACACGAAGGAGCACGAGTGGGCGCGCGACGAGGGCTCGAACCGCGTCCGCGTCGGCATCACCGACTTCGCGCAAGACGCGCTCGGCGACGTCGTCTACGTCGACGTTCCGCAACAGGGGGCGACCGTGACCGCGAACCAGCCGTTCAGCGAGGTCGAGTCGACCAAGTCGGTCTCGGACGTCTACGCGCCCGTCTCCGGGACGGTCGTCGAGCGGAACCTCCACCTGGAGGAACGTCCCGAGCTCGTCAACGAACAGCCCTACGGCGAGGGCTGGATCGTCGTCCTCGAGGTCACCGACGCCGCCCTCCTGAGCGGGCTGATGGACGCCGCCGCCTATCGAGCGTTCGTCGAGCAGCAGGCCGACTAGCCCGCACGGGCTCCCGAGGTCGACCTCGGACGTCGGTCCAGGTGGAGACCTCGCGGACGCTCGAAACCTCGACCACTGATCGCGGGAGCCCCGACGGCGTCCTCGAGGTGGAGCGGGCGGACACCACAGGTTGCTCCCGGGCGGTGGTGGAGCCCGCCCCTGGCCGACCCTCGACACTTGGGTCTCGCTCACCTCGACCGTTGGACCCGATCGAGCCCCGAACCGTCGAGTTGCCTCGCGAGCCCGGCAGGGGTCCGGTTGACCCTTCGTGGGCGGAACGGTAGTTTCGAGCGGGTCTCGAGGTCGAGGTTGAGCCTCTGGAGCCTCTGGGACCGCACCGTCGAGGTGAGACGAGCGCAACGGGGGGTCGAGCGTGTACTGCACCCGGTGTGGACATCCGAACAAGGACGAGGCGCGCTTCTGCGCGAACTGTGGTGCTGTCCTGCAGGAGGAGACCACCCTCGGCCTCAACCCGGTCGAGATCGAAGCGGAAGGTCCCGAGGACTTCCCCTTCCCGGAGGACGAGCTCAAGGCGGGGCAGGCGCTCCTGCTCGTCAAGCACGGGCCCAACGCGGGGTCGACCTTCATGATCGAGGGTGACGTCACGAGCACCGGACGCAACCCGGAGAGCGATGTCTTCCTCGACGACATCAGCGTGAGTCGCAAGCACGCCGAGATCCGTCGTCACCCCGACGGGTTCTACATCCACGATCTCGGGAGCATGAACGGCACCTACGTGAACCGCGAGCGTGTGGAGGTCACCAAGCTCGCCGGTCACGATGAGGTCCAGATCGGCCGGTTCCGACTCGTGTTCTTCGTGGGGGAGTGAGGGACGTGGCGACCCGCAACTACCAGTCGATCGGCGAGGTCCTCGTGTCGGTCAAGACTGAGTTCCCCGACATCACGATCAGCAAGATCCGCTTCCTCGAGTCCGAGGGCCTCATCGAGCCCGAGCGCACGCCGTCGGGCTACCGCAAGTTCTACGAGAAGGATGTCGACCGCCTGCGTTCGATCCTGCGGATGCAGCGCGACGAGTACCTCCCGCTGAAGGTGATCAAGGACCGGCTGTTCGAGACCGACGCGTTGGACGGCCAGGGCGGAGACCGCGGTTCGATCGAACCCGTCGCCCCCGAGCCCGATGAGGAGCTCGCGGAAGCACCGACGGGTCTGCAGATGTCGATCGAGGAGATGAGCGCCGCCACCGGGATCGATCGCGAGCGCATCCGCGAGCTGGAGTCGTTCGGCCTCGTGAAGGAGCACGGTCCCGACGGCGCGAGGTACTTCGACGGCGACGACTACATCGTGCTCTCGATCGTGAAGGACTTCTTCCGCTTCGGCGTCGAGCCCCGGCACCTGACGATGTACAAGCACTTCGAGGAGCGGGAGGCCGACTTCTTCGAGTCGATCGTGATGCCCCAGCTCCGTCAGCGGAACCCCGACGCCCGCCGGGGTGCGACGGCCTCCCTCGTCGAGCTCGCCAGGGCGTCGCGCAAGCTGAAGCAGGCGCTGCTGCGCACCAACCTCCGCCAGCACCTGACGTGACCCGCCCGCCGGTGGGCGCGCCGTCGCGCTGGCTGTTCCCCGTGGTGCTGACCTCGGTCATGCTCCTGCTCCTCGCCGGCGCCGCCCGTGCACAGATCCCCGCTCCGCAACCGCCTCCACCCACGCCGGTCATCCAGCCCGGCGGGCAGGCCAGCCTCTCCCCGTTTCCCTCGACGCTCAGGACCCCGTCGACCTCGACCGAGGTACCAGAGATCCATGCGGCGTCGGCGGTGCTCGCCGATCTCGACACCGGCCAGGTGCTGTTCGATCTCAACCGCAACGAACGGCGGCCGATCGCGAGCGTGACGAAGATCATGACCGCGCTCCTGGTGGTCGAGCGAACCAACCTCACCGACGTCGTCACGGTCACTGAGGCCGCCGCCAACGGCCAGGTCTCGGGCGTCTCGGGTCTCGGTCTGGTGGCGGGTGAGCGGATCCGGGTTGACGAGCTGTTGTACGCCCTGCTGCTCCAGTCGGCCAACGACGCCGCCGAGGCGCTCGCCGAACACGTCTCGGGCTCGGTGGACGCCTTCGTCGAGGACATGAACACGCGCGCCGAGGAGCTCGGGATGACGCGCACGATGTTCACGTCTCCGAACGGCCTCGACGACACGGGGTATTCGTCGGCCGCCGACCTCGTCCGGCTCACGCGTGCCGCCTACCGCAGCCCCGGGTTCCCGAGTGTGGTCGCCACCCGGTTCCACACGGTCGAGTCCCTCGACGCCAAACCGCGGATCGTCCAGAACCGCAACGTGCTGCTGTGGCTGTACCCAGGCGCGGTCGGGGTGAAGACGGGGTACACGAGCCCGGCGGGGTTCTGCCTCGTCGGCGCGGCGCAGCGCGGGGACGAGCGACGGGTCGCGGTGGTCCTCGGCGCCCCGGGCGAGCCGTTCTCGGCCGCGGCCACGCTGCTGAACTACGGGTTCGACGCGTTCGAGCGCCGGACGCTCCTGCGGGAGGGGGAGCGCCTGGACGACGTGGACGTCGGCGGCCGGGGTGTCTCGGTGAGCGCCGGCGGGGAGGTGCTCGGTCTGATCCCCGCGGGGGCGACCGTTTCGCGCACCGTGGATCTCGAGTCCCACGTGGCCTTCCCGCCGGCCCGGGGGGAGGAGATCGGCATCGTCCGGGTCTCGGCCGGGGGGAGGGTCGTGGGCGAGGTGCCCCTGGTGGTCGCGGGAGTCGCGGCCCCGCCGCCGCCCGAACCGGGGTCGTGGTGGGCCCGAGCCGCGGGATCCCTCGTCGACGCGGGCGGCGGGGTCCTGGACGCGTTGTTCGGGTAGTCGACTGCTACGATCGGCGGCGGTGTCGGACGTCGTCAGCGTCGAGTTCGGGCGCGAGGACATCCGCCGGCGGATCGAGGAGCTTGGCCGCACCATCACCGGGGACTATGAGGGGCGCGCGCCCGTCTTGATCTCGGTCCT
>DASUMC010000023.1:0-15201 GCA_036277855.1 Actinomycetota bacterium | reverse complement strand
CGGCGCGGTGGGCGGCCGCCTCCTCGGCGAGGCGCCGGCGCTCGTCCTCGGCATCGCGCCTGGCCTCCGCCGCCGAGGCGAACGCCGACTCCGCCGCATCGAGCTCCCGACCGCGCCCCTCGAGCTCCTCCGCCGTCTCGGCGAACCGGGCCTCGAGCCGCCGCAGATCCTCCTCGAGCGCGGCCGTCCGAACGCCGTGATTGGCCTGTGCGGCGACCGCCTGACGAGCTTCGGACTCGAGCTCGACCGCGTGCCGGAGCTCGAGCTCGGCCGCGGACTTGGCGCTCTGCGCCTGGACGAACGACGCCTCCGCCTCCTGCAGGGCCCAGACGGAGCGGGCGCGCTCGTCGGCCGCGGCAGCGACCCGTCCGTCCAGCGCGTCCAGCCGTTCACGCGCGGCCGTGCGTCGCGCGAGGCCCTCATCCCATCCCTCCTTGCGCCGATCGCGCTCGTCCCACAGGTCGCGCAACCGCGCGGCGGCCAGACGGGCCGCGACGGCATCGGCCTCCGCGGTCAGGGTCTCGTGCCTCTTGGCCATCTCGGCCTGCTGGCGGAGCGGCTTCAGCTGGCGACGAAGCTCGGCGAGGACGTCCTGGAGCCGAAGTACGTCCTGATCGAGTCCGGCGAGCTTGCGTTCGGCGCGCTCCTTGCGCTTGCGGTGCTTCGCGACGCCGGCAGCCTCTTCGATGTAGGTACGCCGGTCCTCGGGCCGGGCGGTCAGCACGTCCTCCAGCTGGCCCTGACCGACCACGGTGTGGAGCGCGCGCCCGATCCCGGACTCGGAGAGCAGCTCCTGCACGTCGAGGAGGCGGACGATCTGGCCGCCGATCCGGTACTCGCTCTCGCCGGAGCGGAAGATCGTGCGGCTGATCTCGATCTCGGTCATGGGGACCGGGATGACCCCGGCCGAGTTGTCGATCACGAGTCGGACCTCGGCCATCCCGAGCGCCGACCGCTGGGGGCTGCCGGCGAAGATCACGTCGGCCATCTGGCCGCCCCGAAGCGCACGGGGGCCCTGCTCGCCGAGCACCCAGCTGATCGCGTCGACGAGGTTCGACTTGCCCGAGCCGTTCGGTCCGACGATGACCGAGACGCCCGGAGCGAACTCGAGGACCGTCTTGTCGGCGAACGACTTGAAGCCTCGGATCTGCAGGGAGCGGAGGAACATCGGAGGTCGATGCTAACAGTGGCCAATCGCCCGGCCCGGCATCTCCTCGAGGAAAAGTTCCGTGCCCGGGCTTCACCCGATGACCCGGAACCCGCTCTCCCCCAGGGGATCCTCGACCACCACATCCAAGCGGTCCACGTTCGCGAGGTCCGGACCGACGCCGCTCCACGCGACCATCTCGTCGACCGCCGCATCGGAACCCTCGAAGGCGGCCTCCACCCGGCCGTCGGGCAGGTTGAGGACGTACCCCGTCAGGCCGAGCCCCCGAGCGAGGCGGGCGCAGCTCGCGCGGTAGAAGACGCCTTGGACGCGACCCGACGCGACGACGCGTACGCGCTTCATCCGGGCATACTAGGTGGGTGCCCGCCTACGACTCGAGGACCGCCCTGCTCGTCGTCGACGTCCAACACGACTTCGCCGACGCGGTCGGCAGCCTCTACGTCCGCGGCGCGGAGGAGATCGTTCCCCTCGTGAACGACGAGGTGGCCTCGGCGGTCGACGCGGGGGCGCTGGTCGTCTATTCGCAGGACTGGCACCCGGAGAGCACGCCGCATTTCGAGAAGGACGGCGGGATCTGGCCCGTCCACTGCGTGCGGGACACGTGGGGGGCCGAGTTCCACTCCGAGCTCCGGGTGGTCGACGACGCGCCCGTGATCCGCAAAGGGATCATGGGAGAGGACGGCTACTCCGCCTTCAGCGTCCGCGACCCGCGCAGCGGGGAGTCGTGGGAGACCGCGCTCGGCACGGTGCTCCGCGATCGGATGATCCGTCAGGTCGTCATCTGCGGCCTCACGACCGACTACTGCGTGGTCGAGTCGGTCTCGGACGCGCGCGCGCGCCACCTGGAGGTCGACGTCCTCACGTCCGCGATCCGCGCGGTCGATCTGCGCAGCGGGGACGGCCAACGCGCACTCGAACGCATGCGCGACGTCGGCGCCGTCCTCGTGTAGCGGTCCCTGGAGCGGTCCCGGCGATTACGACTGACACTGCGGGCAGAAGTACGCGTTCCGCCCCGCGATCTTGACGGCCTTGATGGGCGTCCGGCAGCGACGGCACGGGAGGCCGGCCCGCCCGTACACCTTGAGTTCGCTCTGGAACTCGCCCGGCTTGCCGAACAGGTCCAGGTAGGCCTCGTCATCGAGCGTCGTGCCGCGGAACCGGATCGCCTCCTGCAGGACCTCCTGCATCGCGCGGTACAGCCGTCGCACCTCCTGGGAGGAGAGCGTGTCCGAGGGGCGGTCGTAGCGAAGACCGGCGGCGAACAGGACCTCATCGGAGTAGATGTTCCCCAGGCCGCTCACGAACTTCTGGTCCATCAGCAACTGCTTCATCTTGGTCGCCCGCTGCGCGAGCGCGGATCCGAAGGCCTGCCACGTGAACACGTGGTCGAGGGGATCGATCGCGAGGTGCTGGAGCTCCTTGACCTTGCCGAGCTCGTCCGAAGTGGCGACGAACATCTCGCCGAACGTCCGCGGGTCGACGAACCGCAGGTCGCCGCCCTGGTGGAACGTGAGCACCACATGGGTATGCGGCGGGAGCGGCACCCGCTTGTTGGCACGCACGAACTGCCCGCTCATGCCGAAGTGCGTCACCAGCACATCGCCGTTATCCATGTGCAGCAGGACGTACTTGCCGCGTCGCTCGGCCTTGGTGAACTTGCGCCCCACGACCAGGTCGCCGAACTCCTTGCGCTTGGCGTGCCGACGGATCACCCGCATCGCGTTCTTGGACGGCCGGACCTCCGCCTCGACGACCTTGCGCCCCACGACGTCTTTCTCGAGGTCCCGGCGCATCACCTCGACTTCGGGAAGTTCCAACTACGCCCCCTTCTCCCGGGGGGCAGTGGCTCGCGCGTCCGCGCTTGCTTCAGGAGTCACCAGGGGCCCCCACGCCCCGGCCGCCCCGTCCGCCCCGGCCGGCTCGGCACGCTCCGACAGACGGACGTAGGCCTGATGCGCGGCCTGTTGCTCCGCCTCCTTCTTCGAGCGGCCGATGCCGCTGCCCCACTCCGTGCCGGCGACGAACACGGTGGCCGTGAACTCCTTCTGATGATCGGGTCCGCGTTCGCGGATCCGGTACTCCGGCACCGAGCGCACCTCGGCTGAGGCCAGCTCCTGCAGGATCGTCTTGTAGTCGCGCTCGCCCTCACCACGGACGTAGGCGATCATCCGGGGCCGGAACACCCGCTCGATCAGCTTGCGCGCCGCGGGGAGACCGCGATCGAGGTAGACCGCCCCCAGCACGGCCTCGAGCGCGTCGGCCAGGATGCTGCTCTTGTCGCGACCCCCGCTCATCTCCTCACCGCGTCCGAGCAGCACGAACCGCCCGAGGCCGAGGTCCCTCGCCGCGTCGGCCAGGGCGCTCATGTTGACGATCGCGGCACGCAGCTTCGCGAGCTCGCCCTCGGGCATCTCGGGGAACTCGCCGAAGGCCATGTCGGTGACGACGACGCCCAGGACCGCATCGCCGAGGAACTCGAGGCGTTCGTTGTTGGCGGGCAGCTCGTTCTCGAACGCGTACGAGCGGTGGGTGAGCGCGAGCTGGCGCAGCGACCCATCACGGAAACGGACGCCGAGGATCCGGTCGAGCGCTTTCGGCCCCACCGGGGCGCGCTCTGGGGCCACGCCCTACTCGACCTCGATCGCTTGACGACCCGCGTAGTAACCGCAGTTCCCGCAGACCCGATGTGGCAGCTTGGGCTGGTGGCACTGGGGGCACTCGGAGTAGGTGGGGGGCTGGGCCTTCCAACCGGCCTTGCGCTTGGCTCCGCGCGTGTGGCTCTGGCGTCGCTTCGGTACAGGCATATCGTTCCTCTCTATCTGCTCTATCTGCTCGTTCTATCTGCTCGTTCTATCTGCTCGTCTCTATCTGGTCGTCGTACGGTCGCCGTCGTCGGACGATCCCTCGTCGGGCGGCGCCTCGAGGTGCTGCAGCAGCACGGCGAGGGCGTCCCACCGAGGGTCGGTCACCTCGTGGCCGGGGCACTCGCCCAGGTTGCGGTCGCCGCCGCAGATCTCGCAGAGCCCCCGGCAATCGGGACGGCACAGCGGCGAGAACGGCATCTCGAGCACCACCGCGTCGCGCACGATCGGCTCGGGGTCAAGCGTCAGGTCCGGCTCGAGCGCGTAGTCGTCGTCGGGACCGGGCTCGCGCGCGACGAGCTCGGTCATCTCCACGTCGAAGTCGCGTTCGAAGGTCTTCAGGCATCGGGCGCACCGCATCGTGAAGCGCCCCTCGAGCGAACCCCGGACGAAGATCCCCTCGACCACGCTCTCGAGCGTGAGGTCGGCGGCGATCGGGGTGTCCTCGGGCACGTCGGCGAGCTCGGTCCGCAGACCCGGGACGGGCTCCTCCACGTGAATGGTTCGCGAGGACCCCGGGCTCTCGAGGAGATCTCGGACGTCGATCGCTCGCATCACGCCTCCGCGTCCTCCCGGTCCTCCGACAACGTCACCTCGGGCCCGAGCTCATCGCTCGGCGTGGCGCCGCGCAGCTTCTCTCGCCCCGCAACGACCTGGTCGATCGTCCGTGAGAGCCCATCGTTGGACGCCATCATGTATTCGAGGATCTTCTGCAGCGTTCCTTCCAGCTGGGCGAGCTTCGCATCCACATAGTCCTCGGCCTCGAGCCGCAGCCGGCGGGCGTCTTCCTCGGCCTCGTGCACGATGCGTTCGGCCTCCTCCTTGGCGCGCTGCATGACCGCCTCGTGGGACGCGAGACGCAGCTGCTCGGCACGTGCCTGCTCCACCATCGCCTCGGCGTCTCGCCGGGCCTTGGCGAGCAGCTCCTCGCGGTCCTTGACCACCCAGCGCGCCTGCTTGATCTCGTCCGGGAGCGAGGTCTTCAGGTCCTCGATCAGGTTCAGGACCTCGTCGCGGTTGAGCAGCGCCGACGACGACAGGGGCATCGACTTCGCGTCGCGCACCATCTCCTCGAGCTCGGACAGGCGGGAGGCGAGATCCATCTACGCGGCACTCCCGAGCTTGTCGGCGAGCCGTCCCGCGACGTGGGCCGGAACGAGGCTCGACACGTCCCCGCCGAACCGCGCGACCTCCTTGACCAGCGAGGAGGACAGGAACGACCACTGCGGACTCGTGGTCATGAACAGGGTCTCGACCCCCCCGAGCTGGTGGTTCATCTGCGCCATCTGGATCTCGTACTCGAAATCGGTCACCGCCCGGAGGCCCTTCACCACGACGTCGGCTCCCCTGCGGGTTACGTATTCGACGAGCAATCCGGTGAACGCCTCGACCTCGACGTTCCCGAGCGCGTGGACCGACTCCTTGATCATCCCCACCCGCTCCTCGGCCCCGAACAGTGGCTCCTTGGAGGGGTTGTCGAGCACGCCGACGATCAGCGCGTCGAAGCGCCTGGCTGCCCGTTCGATGATGTCGATGTGACCGTTCGTGACGGGGTCGAACGTCCCCGGACACAGGGCGGTCAGGCCCATCTAAACCTCCCGGAATATGAGGACGAGGGTGTCGCCGTAGGACAGTCGCCTCGCGGCAAGCCAGTGTAGCGGAATGACAGGCGTGGAAGACCGTTTCGGGCGCGTCAGGACCACGCGCCAGGCAGGCCCGGACGGCCCGGCGGAGCCGATCGCCGCCACCAGCCGGTCGAGCTCGTCGTGGTCCATCGCGTACGGCGGATCGACGAAGATCAGGTCGAACGTCTCGAGGGTATTGTTATCTCTGGTGACAAACGCGAGGACGTCCGAGGAGACGACCTCCGCGGTCTCCCCGAGCCGCGTCCGGGCGAGGTTGTCGCGGATCGCGACGAGCGCGGCCCGGTCCCGCTCGACGAGCGTCGCATGCTCGGCGCCCCGCGAGAGCGCCTCGATCGCCATCGCGCCGGTCCCGGCGTACAGATCCAGGACGCGCGTCCCCGGCACCCCCGCCCCGAGACTGGAGAACACGCCCTCGCGCGCCCTGTCCGAGACCGGGCGGACGCCGCGCGGGACCGGGCCCAGCCGAACGCCCTTGGCCGTGCCCGCGATCACCCTCACGAGTGGAACAGCCAGTCGATCGATCCCTCGAACCTCGACCGGAGTTCCGCCAGCAGTCCCGGCTCCCCCGCGAGGTCGGGATCGTGATCGATCGCCGCGAAGGCCCGGGCGCGGGCACGCTTGACCAGGTCGAGATCGTCGGCCAGACGGGCGAGCCTGAGATCCGGCAGGCCGGACTGCTTGACGTCGAACAGCGTCCCCTCCCCACGCAGCCGGAGGTCCTCGTCCGCCAGCTCGAACCCGTCCGTCGTACGGACCATGGCCTCCAGCCGCGCGCGCGCCTCGAGGTTGCCCTCCTCGGACTCGTCGAACAGGACGCAGGTCGACGGGTATCTCCCCCGTCCGATCCGTCCGCGGAGCTGGTGCAGCTGCGCGAGGCCGAAGCGTTCGGCGTTCTCGACGAGCATCACGGTCGCGTTCGGGACGTCCACACCGACCTCGATCACCGTCGTCGAGATCAGCAGGTGCGTGCTTCCGGAGCGGAACCCTTCCATCACGCGCTCCTTCTCGGCGGGGCGCAGCTTGCCGTGCAGCACCTCAACGGACAGATCGGGGAAGACGTCGGTTGCCAGGCGCTGCGCCTCCCCCTCCGCCGCGCGGACCTGGTTTCGGTTCGTCTCGTCGATCGCCGCGCAGACCACGAACGCCTGCCGCCCCGCCTCGACCTCGGCCCGGACGAGCTCGTAGGCGGCCTGCCGCTCCGGCTGCGTCCGCGCGACCAGGGTCCGGATCGGTTGACGCCCCTTCGGCATCTCGTCGAGGACGACAACATCAAGATCGCCGTAGTAGGTGAGCGCGAGCGTCCGCGGGATCGGGGTCGCCGTCATGATCAGGACGTCCGGCGATGCCCCCTTGCCCTTGAGCGCCATGCGCTGGTGGACGCCGAACCGATGCTGTTCGTCGATGACGGCCAGCGAGAGGTCCGCGAACGCCACCGCCTCCTGGACGAGGGCATGCGTCCCCACGACGAGGTCGACGTCCCCGGTCGCGATCCCCTCGAGGATCTTTGCTCGGTCCCTCCCGGTCACCGCGGCGGTCAGCAAGGCGTACCTCACGCGCGGCGCGACGTCCTCGTCGGGACCCGGTTCCAACAACGAGGTTTGGGCTCCGTCCGCGCTCGCGGAAGACGCGAGCTCCAGGTACCGGACCGCCCCCGAACTACCGAGGAGCGCCTCGACCTGACGGAAGTGCTGACCCGCGAGCACCTCGGTGGGAGCCATGATCGCCGCCTGGTGGCCCGATCCGATCGCGAGGAGGGCGGCGTGAAGCGCGACGAGTGTCTTGCCCGAGCCGACGTCGCCCTGGAGCAGGACGTTCATCGGGCGTGGGCGCGCCATCGCCGCATCGACCTCCTGCGTCGCCCGGCGCTGCGCGGCCGTGGGCTCGAACGGCAGCGTTCGGTACAGGCGCTCGAGCAGCGGTCCGCCCGGCACGTGCGCCACGCCGGTCTCGGCGCGTTCGACCCGATGCTTTCGGAACGCGAGCCCGAGCTCGAGCACGAACAGCTCGTCGAACTTCAGCCGTTCGATCGCGGCGGCGAGCTCGGGCTGCGAGCCGGGGAAGTGGATGTCCCGGATCGCGCGGTCGAACGGCGGCAGCGCCTCCGCGACGATCAGGTCCTCGGGCATCGGGTCGGGGATCGAACCGAGTCGTCCGAGCGCGCGCCACACGAGCTCGCGGATCGTCCGCGTCGTGATGCCCTCGGACGCTCGGTGGATCGGCGTGATCCGCCCCGTGTGCACCAGGTCCCGATCGTCGCCCCCGAGCAGCTCGATCTCCTGATTCGCGAGCTGGAGCCGCCCCCGGTACAGCTGCGCGATGCCCGAGACCGCGACCTCGTACCCCTCCTTGTACATCGACCCCGTCCAGGGCTGGTTGAAGAACGTCAGGTCGAGATAGCCCGAGCCGTCGTACAGCGTGATCGTGACCATCGACTGCCGGCGCCGGGTCTGCCGCTTGGTGACCCGCCTCACGCGTGCGATCACGGTCGCGTAGGTGCCGATCCTGAGCTCCCCGATCCTCGACACCTGCGAGCGGTCGATGTAGCGGCGCGGGTAGTGGTGCAGGAGGTCGCGGACAGTCCCGATCCCCTGGTCGGCCAGCACCTCGGACGCCGGCGGGCCCTTCGTCCTCAGGCCGACGCGTCGCGCGGCGAGCTGGCGGTCGATCGCCCCGACCGGGCTCTCGAGCGTCAGGCGTCGGGCGCGGGGCTCCTTGGTCCGGACGTCGTCCACGCCGTCGGTTCTACCATGCGTTCCATGACGCTCCGCCGGCTCGGCCTCGCGCTCGCCTGCGGGGCACTGCTCGCGGCGGCGTGTGGCTCGAACGCCCCGTCGACGCCCGCCCGGCTCCCCACCGAGCCGACCGCCCTGCCCGAGTTCACGCTCGCGGACTACCGGCATGCGCTCGGCCAGCTGCGAGGCACGCCGGTGGTGGTCAACGTCTGGGCGTCGTGGTGCGGTCCCTGCCGGGAGGAGGCGCCGCTCCTCGCGGCGGCCAACCGGAGCTACGGCGACCGGGTCCGGTTCATCGGCGTGGACATCCTCGACGAGCGCGGATCGGCACGGGACTTCATGCGCGAGTACGGGTGGACCTACCCGAGCGTGTTCGACCCGAGCGGGGCGATCCGCGACGGCCTGGGACTGCTCGGCCAGCCCGTGACGCTGTTCTACGACGCATCGGGCGAGCTGGTCGACACGTGGACGGGTCCGCTCACGGAGGAGCGGTTGGACGCCAACCTCCACGCGATCCTGAAGACAGGAGTCAGTCCGAGCTGAGGGCCCTCGAGTAGCGGTCTCGCCTCGGGGCTGGCGGGTCTGCACGCCCGCGCATACCCTTCCCGCGTGAGTGTGTGCTCGGAGTGTGGCGAAGCCAACTCGGAGCGAGCGCGATTCTGTCAACGGTGCGGTCGCCCTCTGACGACGGGCGTCGCGCCCCGGACATCCCGACGACTCGTCACGGTGCTGTTCGCCGACATCGTCGGGTCGACCGACCTCGCCCGCCGTCTCGACCCGGAGGCCGTCCGAGCCATGATCGGGCGCTTCTTCGAGGCCGTCCGTGAAGTCGTGCAACGGCACGGCGGCCTGCTCGAAAAGTTCATCGGCGACGCCGCCCTCGCCATCTTCGGGGTCCCGGAGGCCCACGAGGACGACGCGATCCGAGCGGTCAGCGCCGGACTCGAGCTGCACGAGGCCGTCAAGGCGCTGAACCAGGAGCTCGTACGCGACCGTCGTGAGACCATCCGCGTCCGGATCGGGATCGAGACCGGTGAGGTTCTTGCCGGCGATCTCGCATCGGGCGAGCCGTTCGTCACAGGCGACGCCGTCAACCTCGCCGCCCGACTCCAGCAGGTCGCGGGTCCCGAGGAGACCCTCGTCGGGCCGGCGACGCTCGGCCTCGTGCGCGATGCGGTCATCGCCGAGGCGGCGCCGGCGATCCGCGCGAAGGGGTTCGCGGAGCCCGTCCGCCCTCACCGCGTTCTCCTCCTGCTCCGCGGGGCCCCGGGACACGCGCGACACGCCGACACGCCGATGGTCGACCGGGAGCGCGAGCAGGCACTTCTTCGCGAGGCGTTTGGGCGAGCGATATGGGACCGTCAGTGTCAACTCTTCACGATCCTCGGGCCGCCGGGTGCGGGGAAGTCTCGGCTGGTAGAAGAGTTCTTGCGCTGGATCGAGGATCGCGCGATCAGGCTCCGCGGCCGCTGTCCTTCGTATGGAGAGGGCATCGCTCTGCGTCCGATCGCCGAGATGCTCGAGCAGGCCGCCCAGATCCCACCGGGCGAGCCTCCAGCATCCGTGAAGCGGGCGATCACCGACGTCTTCGAAGGCGACGAGCGCGCCGTCAAGATCGTCGAACGCGCGATGCGAGCGATCGGCATCTCGGATGGACCGGCGGTTCCCGAGGAGACGCTCTGGGCGATCCGGACGCTCCTAGAACGCTTGGCCGACCGTCATCCGTTGGTCGCCGTCGTGGACGACGTGCAGTGGGCCAAGCCGACACTGCTGGAGCTGCTCGATCACGTTGCCGAGTGGTCGAGGGGCGCACCGATCATGGTCCTGTGTCTTGCCCGCCCGGACCTCCTGGAACTCCGTCCAACCTGGGGCGGAGGGAAGTTCAACGCCACGACGATCCATCTCGAGCCATTGAACGACGCGCAGACGGATGTGCTCGTGCGCAACCTGACCGGAACGGCCGAGCTCCCCGAGGCTGTGAGGACGCTCATCGTGGACACAGCCGGTGGCAACCCCCTCTTTGCCGAGGAGATCGTCTCCATGCTGATCGACGAGGCGGTGTTGATCCCGGGAAACGGAGGCTGGAAGGCGTCGAGAGAGCTCTCCGAGCTCTCGCTGCCACGGACGATCGCGGGCCTGCTCGAGGCACGCCTCGATCGTCTGAGCGAGCCTGAGCGCTTGTTGCTGGAGCGCGGGGCGCTCGTGGGTAAGGAGTTCGATATCGAGGCCGTTGCGGCGCTCCCACCCTTCGAGGAGCCGATCGATGTTCAAGAACACGTTCCCTCACTGGTGCGGAAGGACATCCTGAGGCCGGTCGAGCGAGCCGAGTTGAACACGCTCCGATTCCGACACGCCCTGATCCGAGAGGCGGCCTACGAACTCATTCCGAAGGAGACGCGATCAGAGCTCCACCGCCGACACGCGGAGTGGCTCCTCGCGAGGGGGGCCGAGGGCGAAGGCGATGAGGAGGTCGCGGCCTACCATCTCGAGCGCGCCTATCGGTACCGCGAGGAGGTGGGTCCAGCCGATGCTGCGGCTCGAGAACTGGGCCTACGCGCGGGCCGCGTGCTCGCGTCCGCCGGCCGGCGAGCGTTCGCTCGCGGCGACATGCCCACCACGTCCTCGTTACTCGAGCGCGCCCTCTTTCTGCTCTCTCGCGACGAGCCGGGGCGCGCGGATCTCCTGGCCGAGCTGGCCGAGAGTCGGATGCAGGCTGCCGACTTCGCTCGAACGGACACGCTCTACGCGGAGATGGCGGAGATCGGACGCGCCACGGGCGACCGTGGTCTCGAGTTGCACGCGGAACTCCGTAGGCTCCTTGCGCGGTTCCTCCTCGAGCCAAAGGACACCGATATCGACGAACTTCGGACCGTCGCCGAAGAGGCGGTCTCCGTGCTCGACTCGGGTGCCAACCGCGGCGCCCTGGCCGGCGCTCTCTGCGATCTCGCAACCACGAGCTGGCTGATCGGCGACGCGAGCGAGATGCATGACCTCGCGGACCGTGCTCTGCTACTCGCGCGGTCGTCGGAGAACTGGCGTGCCGTGAGGCAGAGCGTCTACTACATCGGCCGGGCTCTGGTGCTAGGTCCGACACCCTGCGAAGAGGCCGCCGCGCGGATGGCAGCGCTCGTCGAAGCGTTTGTCGAGCACCCGATGGTGCAAGCGTCCGCCCGGCTGGACCTCGCACTCCTTCTCGCCATGCTCGGCCGGTGGGACGAGGCCGACGATCATGCGTCCTCGGCCCGCGTGGTGTTTCGGGAGCTGGGCCAGCGCCGATGGCTGGCTGCCGGCGCCATCACGACCGGGCTCATCACCTGGTGGCGTGGGGACGCCGAAGGCGCCGAGGATGATGTCCGCGAAGCATACGACCTCTTCACCGAGCGGGGCGAACGGGAAGAGGCGGCGCTGACCGGACAGGAGCTCGCCAAGATCCTGTTCGATCTCGGCCGTCATGACGAGGCCACCGAGCTGATCGACGAGGTCCTGAGCGTCATGGCCACCGACGACCTCGAGCCGCAGATCGAGTCTCGAAGTCTGCGAGCGCGTGTGCTTGCCACTCGTGGCTCCTACACGGAAGCCGAACGGCTCTCGATGGAGGCGGAGGACCTCGTCAACCGGACGGACTTCGTGAGCCTTCACGGCACCGTCCTGCTGACGCGTGCACGCGTCTTCGAGCTCGCCGGTCGGCCGGAACGGGCCGTCGCGGCGGGCGAGCGCGCGCTCGAGCTCTTCGAGCGCAAGGAGAACCGCGTCTGGGCGCGAAAGACCGAGGAGTTCCTGGCCTCGCTTCCGCGCTCGCGCTTCGAGTGAGGGCCTACATCTCCCGGCAGTCCGCGAAGGACGTCTCGGTGCGGACGATGCCTTCGAGACCATCCATGGTCTGGAGGCCCATCACGAGCTCCTTCAGGGTCTCGATGTCGGGAGCGTCGAGCGTCAGGAGGATGTCGAAGCTCCCGCACACCATCGACACGCCGTGGTAACGCTCGTCGTCTTCGACGAGCCCGTTGACCTTGTCGAAGACCGCTTGCGACTCCCCGTGCCTCGTTCGGATGCGGACGATCGCCAGCATCTCGCACGAGTCCCGCTTGGCCGGTCGGAACCCCTTTCCCACCTCCACCAGGGCGCTCTTCTGGTCAGCCCAGAGCTCCCCTTCCTGAAGGAGGTTGTCCAGGTCCGAGAGCTCGCGCCCCTGCACCACGGCGAAGCCCTCGTAGGCTCCCACCACCGTCGTTGCAAATCGGACCCGCGCGACCATCTCTCCGGCTATCTCGCGTTCCGTACCGTGGAGTTTCCCCACGAGTCCGCGAACGCTCTTCCCGGGGTCAGCCGCGTCGATGAAGACGTAGGCAAACACCCCTTCCTCGTCGTCCATAGCCCCTCCCCTCGTCGACGACGGCGCAACTATCTGCCCCACTGGCGTCTGGAGCAACCCCTGCGATGTTCGGTCGGCTCGCCGGAGTCTGTTACCCTCGGGTCATGGCCGCCGTCTGCGACATCTGCGGGAAGAAGCCGTTCTTCGGCATGCAGGTCTCCCACTCGCACCGCCGCTCCCCCAAGCGGTGGGACCCCAACGTGCAACGCGTCCGTGCACTCGTGAACGGGACGCCCAAGCGCCTGCACGTCTGCACCAGCTGTCTCAAGGCCGGCAAGGTCCAGCGCGCCGTCTAGTCTCAGGTACCCGATCTCGCTCGCCGCGAGCCGGTCAAGGCGCTACGTCTCGATCCCCCAGAGTTGATCGACGGGCCCGATCCCACCGCCCAACGGGAGCGCGGCCCGGATCGCCTCGGTGACGAACGCCTTCCCCTTCTGAACCGCGTCCAAGAGCTCGTCGCCACGAGCGAGATGGGCGGCGATCGCCGAGGACAGGGTGCAACCGGTTCCGTGGGTGTTCGTCGTCTCGATCCATTCCCCCGCGATCCACGCCATCCGGTCCCCGTCGAAGAACAGGTCGTCGGCGCCGGTCGCGCCCGGGAGGTGGCCGCCCTTGACCAGGACCGCAATAGGCCCCATCGCCTGGATCGTCTCGGCCGCATCCTGCATCAGGTCGCGGTCGGTCACGTCGAAGCCGGCGAGGACCGCGGCCTCGGGTAGGTTCGGCGTGACGAGCGTCGCGAGCGGCAGGATGCGGCTCCGCAGCACTCCGACGGCGTCCTCGTCGAGGAGGCGATGGCCGTGCTTGGAGACCGAGACCGGATCCACGACGAGGTTCGGGATCGCCGTCTCCGCGACGGCCTCGGCGACCGCCTCGACGATCTCGGCCGATGCGAGCATCCCGGTCTTGGCGGCGTCCACGCCGATGTCGTTCACGACGGCGCGGATCTGATCGCCGACGACCTCCGGCGGGAGCGCTTCGTACCCGCTCACGCCGAGGGTGTTCTGGATCGTGACGGCCGTGATCGCGGTCATCCCGAAGACGCCGAGCGCGCTCAACGTCTTCAGGTCGGCCTGGATCCCGGCGCCGCCGCCCGAGTCCGAACCGGCGATCGAGAGCACCCTGGGTCGGGGTGGTCGAAGGTCATCGTCCACGAGACCAGGCTACCCCTGGGCGAAGTGATCCCATCCCGACGGCGCGAGGGGCGTCGTCCGACCGTCGGCGTCCACGGCAGCGACGGACGATCCCTCCACGATCTCGCCGATCTCGGACAGGTCGACGCCGAACCCCCCTCGCAGGTCCGCTCGGGCGGCCTCGACGGCGTCCCCCGGAAGCGTCGCGAGCAGCTCGTAGTCCTCGCCCCCGGAGAGCGCGAGCGCCCGAGCGTCGACCTCGAGCATCTCCGCGCCTTTGGACAGGGTTTCGGCGACGGGGACGGCGTCGAGGACGAGGCGCGCGCCGACGCCGCTCGCGTCGCACAGTCGCGACAGGTCGGTCGACAGGCCGTCGGACAGATCCATCATCGCGGTCGCCCCGACGCGGGCGAGCACCTGCGCCTCGCCGACGCGCGCGACGGGTCGCTCGAGCGCCTCGATCAGCGCGCGGCCCCACGGCTGCGACAGGGCGTCGGCCGCTCGGCCCGACGCCGCCCGCGACAGCGCGAGGCCGCCCGCCGCCGCGCCGAGCGAGCCGGTCACCACGATCCGGTCCCCCACGCTGGCGCCGGAACGCAGCACCGCGCGGCCCGGAGCGACCTCCCCCACGACGGCCACCGAGACGACGACGAGGTCCGCCCGGTTCGTGTCGCCGCCGACGAGCGCGAGCGCGTATTCCGCGCAGGCGTCACGCATCCCGCCGACCAGTTCCACCACCCAGGCCGCCTCGACGTCGGCCGGAGCCGCGATCGCCACGAGCGCGTACCGGGGGCTCGCCGCCATCGCCGCGACGTCCGAGACGTTCACGGTGATGGCCTTGGCGCCGAGGTCCCGCGCCGAGATCGATCCGCGCTCGAAGTGCACGCCTTCGGCGAGGAGGTCCGTCGTGAGCACGAGCTGGCCGGCGCCGGGTTCGACGACCGCGGCGTCGTCGCCCGGGCCGACCACGACGCCCGGTTCGCCCCCGGACAGCAGGCGCGCCACGGCCTTGACCAGCTCGTCTTCGGACAGTTCCATCGGTCCCTTCCCGCTTCTTGGCCCGCTTCTTGGCCCGTTCCGCGGCCCATGTTTGCGGCCGTCGGGCGCCTCGCCTTGGGTAGGATAAGGGCCGCTCCGAGCGTGCCCGAGCTCGCGAGCTTTCCTGACGAAGGAGCCAGCCGTTGAAGGTCGAGGCACGCACGGTCCACGACAACCCGTCCGCGGACGAGCTCCGCGGCTTCACCGAGGCGATGCCCCAGTGCCGGGTCACCGAGTTCGGCAGCGTGAAC
>DASUMC010000022.1:0-13992 GCA_036277855.1 Actinomycetota bacterium | reverse complement strand
GATGGGCTCGATCCTGCAGCGGGTCGCCGGGATCGACCTGTACACGTTCAGCGCGTTCCTGATGGTCGGCGTCCCGGTGCTGACCGGCCTCGCGCTGGGCGCCTTCTCGTGGCGGACGCACCGGGACCCGCTGCTGTTCCTGCTGGTCATGCTCTCGACGGCGGCGCTGTTCATGACGACGCCATACGTCGGCTACCTCGACAACATCACGGTCCTGTACTTGCTCTCGTTGATCCTCGCGTTCTTCGCGCCGGCGAGGACCTCGTGGGGTGCGCGGAGCGCGATGTTCCTGGTCGGCATCTCGGCGGCGTTCACGCACCCGACGACGTGCGTGATCTTCGGTTTCTCGCTGATGGCGGTGTTCGGGCTGCGCCTGCTGACGAGCAGGTTTCACCTGGGTCCGCCACTGAAGGAGCTCGGGCCGTCGTTGATGTCGGTCGGGTTCGGGATGATCTTCGGCCTGTCGACGTGGCTGGTCGCGCCGTGGGGCGTGACCGGCTCGCTCGCCGACGCCGCCCTTCCGCCCCCGTACACGAAGGAGGTCTTCCTCGACCGGCTGAAGGGGTGGGTGGGCTCGCTCCAACCCGGGATCCTGGTGCCGCTCGTCCTACTCGCGATCGCGTGGACGATCTGGCGGGCGCGCAGGGACCGCGCGCGCTCGGACGAGTTCGGCACGATCTCGGCGATGCTGCTGCTGCCGTTCCTCGGCATCCTCGGGTTCGTCGCGGCCACCTACCCCTATTACCGCTTCATGAACGCCACGATGGCGCTGTTCGCGCTCGGCGGACTCGGCGCGTACGTCGCGATCCGGTGGCTGTGGAAGCGCGAGGGCGCGGCCAAGGTCGCCGGCGTCGTGGCGTCGCTCCTGATCGTGTCGTCGTTCGGCTACATCTGGATGCAGGGCCGCGAGATCTCGCACTGGGCCGACCCCGACAGCCAGTGGATCGACCAGCCGACGCGGACGGCGCTCGAGGCCGCTCGGGCCGTCGTCGAGCACGAGCCTGGCGACCGCCCGATCGTGTTCCTCGTGAACTACGACGACACCTACCAGTCGTACGGATGGTCCAAGACGTTCACCAACGTCTCGCGCACCGGCCTGCCCGGCGACGCGGTGAAACGCTCGATGACGTACTTCGGCAGCGTCGAGGACTTCCAGGCGGACCAGCCCACCGTCCTTACGAACGACACGTACAACAAGATGTCGCGCGCGTTCCACCGTGAGCTCACAGACCTGCGCGAGGAGTACACCGGCCCGCCGATCGCGTTCCTCGTCCGCCAGTTCAACGAGGGCACGGTGAACGAAGACCTGCTGGATCAGGCACCCGACGACCTCGTGATCCTCGGCGACGACGTCGCGGTCGTGACGGGCGAGGGGCTGACGACGCCGTCGGACGGAGCGATCGCCGACGCCAGGGCCGCCGAGGGAGAGGTCGCGGCGTTCTACGCGGATCACCCCGGGATCTTCGGGAACCTCGGGCACACGCTGTGGGTGGTGGTCGCGCTCGCCCTGCTGCTCGTCGTGCCCGGGGCGATCGCGGCCCGGTGGTTCGAGCTCGACGACGCGTGGCTGAAGATCGCGCTCGTGCCGGGGGTCTCGATCACGCTCACGGTGCTCTCGGGCATCGTCGTGGTCGCGGTCACCCGATCGCCGTTCGGCGTCGTCCACGGCTGGGCGTCGCTGGCGCTTGCGACCGCCGTCGCGGCCGGGTTGCGGTTCGGGGCGTCACCGCTGCTGCGCGTGCTGAACGGCTTCGGCGGCTTCTTCAACTCGATGTTCTCGGTCTTCTCGAACCGCGACTTCTCCGTCCTGGTCGGCATGCAGTACCTGGCGCAGATGGGGCAGGGCGTCGTGCAGGGCGCCATCGGCAAGTCGATCGCGTTCGGGGGGGAGAAGGGGTTCGACGTTTCGACGGTTCCCTCCGCGGACTACCTGTTGAAGGTGGTGCTGGCGCTCTACGTGCCCTACACGCTGATCTCGCCATTCATCGGCGTGTTCATCGACCGGTTCGAGCGCCGCAAGGTCGTCGAATGGACCAACGTCGTCGTCGCCGCGGTCGTCGTGGTGGTGGCCGTGGTCGCGATGATCCCGCTCGGCAAGGCGACCACCGAAGGCGACGTCGGCGCCACCGTCGCGCTCGTGATCGGCCTGCTCGCCGCTCAGGCGTGCGTGCGCGTCGCGCTCGCGGTGAAGTCGGCGGCGATGCCCGACGTCCTGTCGGGCAGGGACCTGCTCCAGGGCAACGGCCTGTCGCAGGCGGGGGGGGCGTTGTTCCAGGTGGTGGGGATCGGGTTCGCGCTGGGCGCGGCGGCGGTACTGCCCGCCTGGCTCGTCGTGGTCGTCGGCGCGGGGCTGCTCGGCGTGGCCGCCCTGGTCGCGAGGCACATGCGGCACGCCGAGGTCTCGGTGCACGAGACGAGCTTCGGGGCGGAGGCCTCCCAGGTGTTGCGGAACATCGGGGCCGGCATCCGCGAGCTCGCGGCCCGGCCGCCGGCCGCGGTCGGCCTGTCGTCGTTCCAGATGCTCCGCTACCAGTTCTGGGGGTTCGTGCTGTTTACGTTCGCGCTGTACGCGAAGAACCTCGTGCAGGGCGGCGACGCCAGCAACGTCGCGCTCGGCCTGTCGGGCGGGGGCGGGCTGATCGGCGGCGCGCTGGGCCTGATCCTGGCGCAGAAATGGAAGGACCGCGTCCCGCCGATCCGCCTGCTGCTCGCCTCGATGCTGCTGCTCGGCGCCGGGACGGTCGTGTTCGGGGCGCCGGTATCGCTGGTTGGGTTCACCGCGCTGCTGTTCGTCGGGTTCTTCTCGTTCTTCCTTGGCAAGATCTCGGCGGACACGATCGTCCAGCAGGCGATGCCGGACGACTTCCGGGGTCGCGCGTTCGCGCTGTTCGACATCGCGTACAACCTCGGGTTCATCGTTCCGGCGCTCATCCTTTCCTTCGTCTGGGTCGAGAACGATCCATCCCAGGTGCGCACGATCCTGGTTGTCTCGGGCGCCGTGTTCCTCGTGCTGACGGCGCTCGTGTGGCGCTGGTCGCGTTCGATCCGCGACGCGTTCGCGCCGCAGGACGACCTCGTGGAACAGGAGGTGTAGATGGATCGCGTTCCCACGCCCGATCCGGTGGCCGAGGCCGCCGAGTACCAGCGCTACCTCACGGGTCTCGTCGGCGACGACGACCCGGCCGAGGTCCAGGCGGGATCGGCCGCGGCCTGGCGCGAGGTGATCCAGCGCGCCGGCGCCCGCGTCGCGGAGCGCCCCGAGCCCGACGAGTGGTCCGTGCTCGAGTGCCTGGGCCACGTCACGGACTCCGAGGTCGTCGTCGCGAGCCGGTACCGATGGATCGTCGCGCAGGACGAGCCGCCGCTTGTCGGCTACGACCAGGACCTGTGGGTCGACCGGCTCCACCACAACGAGGACGACCCGGACGTGCTGCTCGAGACGTTCGAGGCCCTCCGGCGCGCGAACCTCGCGCTGTGGGCTCGTTCGACCGAGCAGGAGCGGGCCCGCGTCGGCCTGCACAGCGAACGCGGACGCGAGAGCTTCGATCTCACGTTCCACCTCGCGGCCGGCCACGACCGATTCCATCTGGACCAGGCCCGCCGGGCGCTCGCCGCGCTCGGCTGAGATCCGGCGGATCGCCGGCGGGCTTGGGTAGGTTTGGCTCGTGCCCGAGGTCCGCAACGACGACGTCACCCTGTTCTGCGAGGTGGAGGGCGAGGGCGAGCCCGTCACCCTCTTCGCCCACGGGCTGACGAACAACCGCAACGAGCTCGCCGCCTTCACGCCGCTGGTGCCCGGGACCAAGGTGAGGTTCGACTTCCGGGGGCACGGCCGTTCGAGCTCGCCACGCGACCCGAAGGCGTTCCGGTTCGGGGACTTCGCCCGCGACGTCGATGCCGTGGCGGACGCGTTCGGCGCGACGGTCGCCGTGGGGACGTCGCTCGGCGCGGGCGCGATCGGGAACCTCGTGTGCCGCGACCCCGACCGGTTCGAACGGATGGTCTGGCTCCTGCCGGCGGGGCTGGATCTACCGTTCGGGCTGGCGAACCGCTACCACCTGCTCGCCGAGGACCTGGAGGGCAAGACGCCGCAGGAGGCGCTCGAGACCGTGCTGAACGATCCGGCCCGTGTGGCCGAGTACGTCGAGACGCCGTGGCGCCTGCAGCTCGACCGGGTCCTGTGGCAGCACGACGATCCCGACGGGCTTGCCCGTGCGATCCACGGGGTGGTCGAGGACTGGCCGATCCCGGACCGCGAGCTGCTGCGGGACGTCGCGACGCCGACCATCATCGTGACGATCGAGGGCGACGAGATCCACCCGGCCGAGCTCGGCCGGCTCCTGTCCGAGTTGCTACCGAACGCCGAGCTGATCGCGCTCCGCAGCCAGGAGGAGCTGCTCCGGCGGGTCCCCGAGCTCGTCGCGCGCGTCTCCGCCTTCATCGCGGGGAACGGATAGCACCGCATGCGGTCACTCGTCGAAGGTTGAGGCGGTTCAGCCCGCCTGGGTGGAGACGGGAGAACGACGCGGGGCGCCCGCGTTCACCTTGGACGGGACCGAGACCGTGAACGTGCTGCCGCGACCCGGGGTGCTCGCGACGTCGACCCGTCCCCGAAGCTCCTCGACCAGCTCCTTGGCCAGGTGCAGACCGAGCCCCAAACCGCCTTGCGATCGGGTGGCGCTCTGGTCGATCTGATGGAAGCGCTCGAAGATCGTGGCCTGATCGGCAGGATCGATGCCGACGCCGTGATCGGTGACCCACAGACGGAAGCCCGATCGTTCGCTGTCGGCGCCGATCGTGACGCTCGACCCGTCCGGCGAGTACTTCAGGGCGTTGTCGAGCAGGTACGTCATGACGTCGACGATCCGGGCGCGGTCGGTCTCCACGTTCCCCTCGGGAACCGCGACGACGACCCGATCCGAGGCGTCGAGCTCCGCGGCGACCGCGCGGGCGGTCTCGGCGAGATCGACCGGCTCGAACTCGATCGGACGATCACCGTCGAGGCGCGCGGCCGCCAGGATGTTGACGACGAGGCGCTCCAGGCGCTTGGTCTGACGCTCGGCGGCCTCGAGGAGTTCGGTGCGCATCGCCTCGTCGGCTCCGACACCCTCCCACTTGAGGGTCGCGAGCGAGCCACGGATCGATGTGAGCGGTGTCCGGAGCTCGTGCGACGCGGCGCTCACGAAGTCGTCCTTCTTCTTGGCCAGGTCACGGAGCTCCGCCACGGTCTGCTGTTCGCGCTCCAGGAGCTCCGCCAGTCGTTCGTTCCGGCGCCGGAGCTCGGCCGAGATCCGCATGGCGATCGGCAGGATCGCCGCGTACAAGACGAGCAGGCCGACCCCCAGCAGCGGAACCATCCTGGCGACGAAGGCGTCGATGTCCTCCTGAATGACCGCGTAGTCCTGGTAGAGCTCCGCGACGGCGACGACCGGGCCGCCCGGCTGGATCCGCAGCGGCACGTAGGCGAACAACAGCTTGTCCGCCAGTCCGCGCTCGGCGACGTTCTCGGCGTCGTCCAGATCTGAGATGCCCATCTCGGGGTGACCGGCAACGACCTCGGCCAGCTCGGCCGCCTCCTCCGGGAAGCGCTTCCCGACGAGGTTCGGAGCGTCGGAGAACACGATCGTGCCATCGAACCGCCAGACCTTGATGCGGACGTCGCGGCCGTTGGCCAGGACGCGCTCGTTGACCAGCTCGCGAACGCGAGCCGCGTCGTCGCCGGTGATCGGACGCGACAGGTCGAGACCGGACAACGCGGGAGCCAAGACAGAGGAGGCGACGAAGGCCGCGTGGAAGGCCCCGGCCCGCTCCGCTCGTTCGCGTGCGTAGCGGACCATGAGGACCATCCCGACGGCCCCGACGAGCACGAACGCCGCCAGGGTCGCGACGGCGAACCGGACGACGATGTGCGGTTGTCTCGTGGGCCCGGGACTCGGGGACATCTCAAGTCCTGTATCGGAACGGACCCGGCGGTGCCTGAGGGTCATCGCACCCGGGCGGACGCGTGCGGGGAGGCCCGGCGGCCGCGTCGGCTAGGCTGCCGGGCATGACCGAGGAGCTCTTCGCGACCGACGCGTACGTCCGGTCGTGCGAGGCCACCGTGGAGGAGGCCGGCGACGGGGGTGTGGTCCTGGACCGGACGGTCTTCTATGCGCGCAGCGGAGGGCAGCCTGGGGACACCGGGGTGCTGCGTTGGGAGGGCGGGGAGGTCCGCGTGCTCGACACGCTCAAGCGCGGTGGCAGGTTCCTGCACGAGGTCAACGGCGATCCGCCCGCCCCCGGGATCGACGTCACGGCCGAGATCGACTGGGATCGCCGCCACACGCTCATGCGCACGCACACCGCCCTGCACGCGCTGTCGGCGGTCGTGTTCCGCGACTACAACGCGAAGGTCACCGGCGGGAACATGGAGCCAGGCGTCGCTCGGATGGACTTCGAGCTCGCGTCGATCGACGCCGAGTTCGGGCGGGGGGTGGAGGAGAAGCTGAACGCGGAGCTCGCGGTCGACCGCCCGGTCCTCGTGAGCTTCCTCCCGCGCGCCCAGGCCCTTGCCGATCCCGACCTGATCCGGACGAAGGTGAACCTGATCCCGGAGTCGGTGGACCCGATCCGGGTCATCGAGATCGAGGGGCTCGACAAGCAGGCGGACGGCGGGACGCACGTGCGCTCGACGGGCGAGGTCGGGCACGTGCGAGTCGCGAAGACCGAGAACAAGGGCGCCGCCTTCAAGCGGATGCGGATCGAACTCGCCTGAGCGTGACCGATCCTCCCGCGCGTCACGACCTGCTCGGGGGAGCCTCGGCCGCCGCCTCGGCCGTCCTCTTCGGCACCATCATCATCTGGGGTCGATTCGTCCTGGAGCGAGGCGTCCCGGTCGAGACGATGCTGTCGATCCGGTTCGCGATCGGCGCGGTCGCGCTCTTGCTGGCGCTGCTCCTGATGCGTCGTCCGGTGCTGGCGGCGCGCGGCGAGCGGCTCCGCCTGGTCCTGCTCGCGGTGTTCGGCTACGCGATCGAGGCGAGCCTGTTCTTCACCGCCACCCAGCACGGAACGGTGGCCGCCGTGACGCTCCTGTTCTTCACCTACCCCGTCTTCGTGACGCTCTGGGCGTGGGCCCTGGGCGGCGACCTGCCGGCGCGGCTCACGCTCTTCGCCCTCCTATGCGCCGTGGCCGGAGCGGCGATCGTCGTCGGCACCGGGACCGGTCTCGCCATCGACGGGGTCGGCGTGCTCCTCGCGTTCGTGACCGCGATGACGTACAGCGGTTACCTCACGGGCGTCGACCTGCTGGTCGATCGCACCAACGCGCTCACCAGCGCGATGTGGGTGAGCGCCGGCGCGTCGATCGGGCTGTTCGTCTACGCCAACGTCGTCGGTCATTGGGACCTGCCCGCCGGCGCCGCGGAGTGGTGGCCGCTCGTCGGGATGGGCCTGTCGTCCGCGGGCGCCTTCTTCTTCCTGATGGAGGCCCTCGCGAAGATCGGCGCCGTCCGCACCTCGATCGTCTCGGCGATGGAGCCGCTGGCGGCCGCGGTCCTCGGGTTCGTGTTCCTGGACGAGTCGGTCACCTTCGGGGTGGCGACGGGTGGCCTCCTGATCCTGGCCGGCGCCGTGATGGCGAGCCTCGCCCGCACGCCCACCACACAGGAGCAGCAGATCCCCTAGCGCAGCCGGGCGGCGCGCATCGCGAGGTAGCGCTGTTCGGGGACGCTGGCGGTCATCCTCGCCGCACGCCGGTAGGACTCGCGGGCCGCGCCGAGCTCGCCTGAGAGCTCGAGCAGATGCCCCCGGACCGCCTCGAGCCGGTGCGTGTGCGCCATCCGATCGTCGGCATCCAGTGTCCCGAGCACCGCGAGACCCGCTCGAGGCCCGTCGACCATCGCGACGGCGACCGCCCGATTGAGCGTCACGACGGGCCCGGGCGAGACCTGTTCGAGCACGTCGTACAGGGCCAGGATCTGCGGCCAGTCGGTCTCGTCGTCGCTCGGCGCTTCGTCGTGGATCGCGGCGATCCCCGCCTGGAGTTGATAGGGCCCGATCGCCGACCGCCCGAGGGTCTCGCCGATGATCCCGACGCCCTCCTCGATGTGCGTCCTGTCCCACAGGGCGCGGTCCTGTTCGGCGAGGGGGACCAGGGCGCCGTCCGAGGTGGTCCTCGCCGCGCGCCGGGCATCGGTCAGCAGCATGAGCGCCAGCAGCCCGGCGATCTCGCCCTGCTCGGGCAGGAGTCGTCGGAGCAGGCGCGCCAGCCGGATCGCCTCCGACGTCAGGTCTGGCCGGTGCAGCGCGGGACCCGCGCTCGTCGTGTAGCCCTCGTTGAACAGGAGGTAGAGCACGTGCAGGACGACGCGGAGCCGATCCTCGCGCTCAGCCTCGGGCGGCAGATCGAAGCGGGCGCCGGCGTTCCTGATCGTCTGCTTCGCGCGGCTGATGCGCTGGGCCATCGTGGGCTCGGGGACCAGGAAGGCGCTCGCGATCTCGGCCGTCGTCAGGCCGGCGACCGCTCGGAGCGTCAGCGCGAGCTGCGACGGCACCGAGAGCGATGGGTGACAGCACAGGAACAGGAGCGTGAGCGTGTCGTCCCGCTCGGCGACCGGCCCCGGGTCGGGGGCGTCGAGGACCGCGACCTGTTCCTCGCGACGACGGCGGGCGCCCTCGCTGCGCCACCCGTCGACCAGTCTCCGGGAGGCCACCGTGACGAGCCAGGCTCGCGGGCTCTCGGGCACGCCCTGCTCGGGCCATTGCGTCGCGGCGGCGAGCAGCGCCTCCTGCACGGCGTCCTCGCACGAGTCGAACCGACCGTACCGACGGACGAGCACGCCGAGGACCTGCGGCGCGAGCTCGCGCAGCAGGTCCTCGACGCCGCTCGCGTCGACCGATTGCATCCGGGTCTTCGTTACGCCGCCTCCGCGGCGCGGCGGAGCCCCTGGATGTCGAGCTTGGTCATCTGGAGCATCGCCTGCATGGCCCTCGCGGCCCGCTCGGGGTCGGGGTCGCCGAGGAGCTCACCGAGTGCTGAGGGGATGATCTGCCAGGACAGGCCGTACCGGTCCTTGAGCCACCCGCAAGGTCCCTCCTCCCCGGCGTCGGAGAGCGCGGACCAGAGGGCGTCGACCTCCTCCTGTGTCTCGCAGTTCACGAAGAACGACACCGCCTCGTTGAACGAGTGGTGCGGGCCGCCGTTGAGCCCGGTGAACTCCTGGCCCTCGAGCCGGAACGACACGGTCATCACCGACCCGGGCTTGCCGGGGCCGGCCTCGCCGTAGCGCGAGACCTCGAGGATCTCCGAGTCCCCGGCGGAGCCGGGCCTTGCGTTGAACACGGACACGTAGAACTCGGCGGCCTCCTCGGCCTGGTCGTCGAACCACAGGAACGGGGTGATCTTCGGCATCTCGGTCCTCCTCTGGTCTTCGGTGGTGCGGTGGAATCCGGCCTCAATACTCGGGCGGTGCGTCGGCGATCTGCCGAACCTCGATCGGGCCTTCGATGAACGCGACGATCCGCGAGGCGATCTCGAGCGCCCGCTCCTCGGGGACATCGACGATCCAGTAGCCGGCCAGCGACTCCTTGGCCTCCGCGAACGGCCCGTCGGTCACGACCGGGGCACCGCTTTCGAAGCGGACGGTCTTGGCCTGCGTCGGGTCGACGAGTCCCTGTCCGTCGACGTACTCGCCGGCGTCGCGGAGCTCATGATCGAGGTCCTTCATGAACCCGATCATCGACCGGATCCACTCGGTGGATCGGGTCTCGATCATCGTCGCCTGATCCCCGAACATCATGATCAGGTACTTCATCCTCCACTCCCTCCGTCCGCGCCGGCGGCGCGCTCACGAGTTGGTCGGAGCCGTCCCGGCGTTCTCGACATCCTTCCCGGGGATCCCTAGCGGAGCGGCCTCGCGAGCGTGCGCGCCGCCGGGAGCCCGCCGCGACTCCCGCTCGTTCCGAATGTACCTAGTCGGGCGGGTGGTCCTCCCCCTCGGAATGAGCACGTCTCCGTCTGGTCGGCCGTGCGTCGGAGGCCGAGCATCCGGGGATGGAGCCCGATCAGGAGGAGGGAGAGCGATGAACGCAACGATGGCAGGAAGGCGTCGTTCCCCGGTCCCGCTGTGGGGACTGGTTGCCGTCTTCGTCATAGGGACGGTGGCGACGACGAAACCTGTTCTCGCCTCGGCGAGGCCACCGGTCAAACCCACCCCCACGGTGATGACCTACAACGTCTACCTGGGCGCGAACCTGCAACCGCTGTTCGGCGAGAACGACCCCATCAGGCTGGTCCTGAAGGCGGCGGCCATCGTCGCCCATTTCGACAAGGTCGACTTCCGCGTCCGCGTGGTCGCGCTCGCGCGGCAGATCATCGAGCAGGACCCCGATGTCGTGGCGCTGCAAGAGGTGTCGCTCTTGGAGATCGCACCGCCCGGGGTGCCGTTCGCGACGAGGTACGATTTCCTCCAGATCCTGCTGGACGAGCTCGAGCGCCAGGATCACGCCTTCCGAGCGGTGACGGTCAACCCGAACTTCACGGGCACGCTGCCGATCGACTTCGTCGGCACGAGGGCCCGGCTGACGGATCGCAACGTGATCATCGTCCCGAGCGACGCGCCGGCCTCTGAGCTGACGACGTCGAATCCGGCGCAGGACGTCTACGACCGAACTCTCGACGTCCCGCTCGGGGGGACGACGTTCCACGTGGAGCGTGGGTGGGCCAGCATCGATGTCGTCTTCGAGGGGGCGCCGTTCCGCTTCTTCGACACGCACTTCGAGGCGTTCGACGCCGCCGTTCGAGTGGACCAGGTGGGCGAGCTCGCCCAGATCATGTCGACCTCACCGCTTCCCGTGGTGCTGGCCGGCGACATCAACCTGTACCCGAGGGGTGTTCGTGCTCTGGACGAGGCGGCATGGCGTGTGCTCGGTGGTGACGGCTTCCGTGATGCTTGGGTGGTCGCGGAGTGCTTCGAGCCCCGCTTCACGGCCGGGCAAACCGACGACCTGGACAACGTCCCCTCGATCCTGGACAACACCGTCGACTTCGTTCTGTTCGACAAGGACTTCGAGACCAAGACCGTCGAGGGCTCGTGCGACATCGCAGGTGAGGAGCTGGACGACCGCACGGACACCCTCCCCGCCCTTTGGCCCTCGGACCACGCGGCCGTGGTCGTCGACCTGCGCCTCGCGCAACCGTAGCGACGGGACGGACGAGGACGAGACGCGAACGATGTCGACGACGAGGTTGAAGAGGAGGTCACGATCCGTCGAGCCCCAGTTGCCCGGGATCGTCTACGGTCCGAGCCCGATCGCCAGGGCGGTGAGGGCGGCGTAGATCGCGAGCCCACCCGCGACCAGCATGATCCGCAGCGAGCGCTGGATCGGCGAGCGCCCGAAGGCGTAGTACGCGACCGGGCCCACGAGCGGGACCACGAGCACCGCGAGCATCCAGAGCACGCGGTTGCGATTCGGCACCGCGTCCTGACGGACGAGGTCCCACAGCGCGATCGAGACCCACGCCGAGTACAGGATCAGCGGCAGGACGTACGCATACAGGCCGATGAGCACGCCCCACCAACTCGTGGCGAGCGAGATCCCGAGCACGGTGACCTCCTGGGAGACCTCGGGCGGCGCCGGCACGTCCAGCGTGCGGGCGTCGCGGATGCGGACGGGTTCGGGGACGGCGGTCTCGGCGATCGCCGGGTCGGGCGGGGCGCTCTCGGCGCCCGGCATCTGTTCCTGATCTGGTGGCGGCGGCTGCGAGCGCCAGTCGCCCACGGCGATGTCCCCGAGCGCCGCCTCGAGATAGCGCTCGAGTGGACCGAACACTGCGCCGACCGAGCCACCGGGGATACGAGCGAACGGCGACCCGCAACCGGCCCGCCATTCGATCGCCGGGGGCAGACTCGAGGAGAAGTCGTTGCCCGAGAAGCAGTCGCCGCCCGCCGATGGAGCGCCGAGCGCGAGATCGGCGTCACCGGAGTTCCGTACGAGGTTGTCGCGAACCTCGTTGCCCTGCGTGAGCCACAGGTCCTCGTCGGGCGAGGGAAGCAGCGCGATGCCGAAGGCGTCGTGGTCCTCGACCAGGTTCTGCGTGACGACGTTGTCGCGCCCGCCGTTCACGATGATCCCGATCCCGAGCGACGGGTACTCCAGGTCGAACGTGGGCGCGCTCGCGTTGTTGTTGTCGTGCACCCAGTTGCCGGCGATCAGGGCCTCATGCTGCGGTGCGAGCCGTTCGGAGTCCAGGGTGTTCGGAACGATGCCCGCCAGGTTCTCGCGCCATTCCGAGTTGACGACGAACAGGTCGCCACCGGCGTTCGTGCCCGAGAACCCCAACGCGTTGTTCTCGGCGAGCACCTCGGTGATCACCGCGTGGCACGGGAAGCACTGGCCGATGTAGAAGCCGGAGTCCGGGTGCCCGCTCGCGTACGAGTGATCGAACTGCCCGTAGCGGGAGTCGAACGCGACCAGTCCGTAGTCGCCGTCGTTGTACGCCGTCAGGTACGACCCGCGGTAGCCGAACACGCCCGACCACAGGAACCCGTTCACCACGTAGTGGCGGGCGGTCATGTTCTCGATCGTGACCCCGTCCGCGTCGACCACCTGGATCCCGTTGTCGAGCATGAACCCCCCCTCCAGGATCACCCGGTTGCGGTCGAGCCCTCGGATCGTGAGGAACGGCGTCGTCACGACGACCGCCTCCTCGTAGATGCCGGGCGAGACGACCACGATGCCGCCGGGCTCGGCGGCGTCGACCGCGGCCTGGATCGTCGGCGCGTCCTGCGGGACTCGGACCTCGTCCCCGGGGAGCGAGGGCGGCGTCTCGCGACCGGGTCCGACGTCGGGGGCGGCGCCCGGGATCGGTGCGTCGCCGACCAGGACCAGGCCGCTCATCCCCACGCCCGGCGCGCCGTGGATCGAGCAGAAGTACGGGAACGCCCCGGCCGTGGGGAACGCCTCCTCGAACGCGTCGCCGGGTGCCAGATCGGACGAGGCGAACGCTCCGTCGTCGGCCGTGACGTTGTGCGTGCTCCGTCCCTCATTCGTCCACTCGATCGTCCCACCCACCGCGACCCGAACGATGCGTGAGGCGAACACGTTGTCGCGCACCTCGATGGCTCGGTACCTCTCGTCGCTCGTGCCTCGGGCAGGCGTCGAGGGGAGAGCGAGCACGAACGTGGCGGCGAGCAGGGTGACGGCGCGCAGGCGTCGGCGCATCGCGGGCGAGGCTAGCACCCGTTTCCACGCCGGTCGTGGAGCGGTACGGTGGGTCTGATGGCTACCGAACGCCTGACCGCGCTCGACGCGTCGTTCCTGTACCTGGAGCGGCCGGCGATGCACATGCACGTCGCCGGGCTCTCCGTGCTCGACCCCTCGACGCGACCGGACGGACGGCTGCGGTTCGAGGACGTGGAGCGGGTGTTCGCGTCACGCCTGCACCTCGCGCCGCGCCTGAGGCAGAAGGTGAAGATGGTCCCGTTCGGGCTCGCGTTGCCGGTCTGGGTGGACGACGCCGCGTTCGATCTGGACTTCCACATCCGGCGTGCGGCACTCCCGCGCCCGGGCGGCCGGGTCGAGCTGGGCGAACAGGTCCAGCGGATCCTCTCTCGCCCGCTCGACCGATCGAAGCCCCTGTGGGAGCTCTACGTGATCGAGGGGCTCGAGGGCGGGCACGTCGCCACCCTGATGAAGGTCCATCACGCGATGATCGACGGGCTCTCGGGCATGCATCTGACGGCGGCCCTGTTCGACCTGTCGCCGGAGCCGCCCGAGGAACCACCACCGCCCGCCTGGGAGCCCGACCCCGAGCCGTCCTCGCGCGACCTGCTCAGCGAGGCCACCGAGTCCCTGTTCGCCCACCCGGTCCAGGCGTTGATGAACGGGTTGGATGCGGTCCGCCGTTCGCCCGCGGTCGCGGCGCTCGACGTCGGCACCGTCCTGTCGGGGTTCCGCAGCATCCTGGACATGGGCGCCCGGCCCGCCTCGCCGCTCGACGTGCAGATCGGC
>DASUMC010000021.1:0-2331 GCA_036277855.1 Actinomycetota bacterium | reverse complement strand
CGGTCTGGAGCCGGTACGCCTGTCCGTCGAACGTCGCGTCGACCGCGCCCTCGAGGATCATGTACGTCTCCTCGAACGGATGATCGTGCGGCCCGGCGCCGCCGCCCTCGTCGTTCTGCACCATGAACATCGTCGACAGCTCCGCTCCCAGGTCCGAGTCCACCATCATCTTCACCGTGACGCCGCTGTAGACCAGCAGCGCCGTCCGCATGCTGGCGGACACCGCGAGCATGTCCTGGGTCTGCTTCGCCGCGTCCATGTTCTCCGCCTCGATGTGCCCGAAGCCCCTGGTCCGCGGGTCGCGGACGTCGACGGGGACGGGATCGCGCCCCGGCAGGGCCGGCACGAAGTAGGTGTCACCGCCATGGTCGGGGCGCGGCTGCGGCGCCGACATCGCGGCCCACCGCGCGGGACCGGACGAGCGGTTCGAGAGCGCGTGGGCCTGGCCGAGGGGGACCAGGGCGTAGTCGCCCGGCCGGAGCAGGATCGCCGCCTCCGTCGTGGACAGGACGACCTCCCCGGCCAGGACGAAGAGGCTCTCCTCGTACGAGTGGAGGTGCCAATCGAGGCGGCCGCCCGGATCCATCTCGCCGACCCCGAACCCCGTGTGGACCGCCCCCGCCGCCTCGTCCACCACCGTCCATCGGCGGAACCCCGCGACGTGACCCTCGAGCGCCGCGGGGAGGCCCCACGTCGCCTCTCCCGCCGTCCGAACCAGATGCCTCGGGCTCACGCCTGCACCCCCCTCGTCATCGCGACCTCCACGACGGGACCGCCGCCCTCAGTCCATCGTGGCGCTCACGCGCTCGGCGATCGACGCCGCCGAGGGGATCGCGAGGTCCTCGAGCGCGTCCGCGGCGGGCAGCGGGATGTGGGGTGTCGTGATCCGCACGATGGGGCCGTCGAGATCGAAGAAGCGGTCCTCCGCCACGATCGAGGCCACCTCGGCGCCCCAGCCACACAGCCGTGGGCTCTCCTCGACGGTCACGAACCGCCCGGTCTTGCCCACCGACTCCAAGATCGTGGTCGCGTCGAGCGGGACCAGCGAGCGCACGTCGATGACCTCGGCGTCGATGCCGTCGCCGGCGAGCGAGTCGGCCGCCTCCGCCGACCTGGGGACCATCGCGCCGAGCGCCGCGATCGTCACGTCGGATCCTTCTCGAAGCACCCGCGCCGAACCCAGCCGGTCGACGACCTCGCCGTCGGGGACCTCGCCCTTGCTCGCGTAGAGCACCTTCGGCTCCACGACGATCACGGGATCGGGATCTCGGACGGCCGCCGCGAAGAGCCCGATCATGTCGGCCGGGTTCGAGGGCACGACGACCTTCAGCCCCGGGATCGCCATCGCCCACCCCTCGACGCTCTGCGAATGCTGCGCGCCGAACCGCACACCGCCCCCGTTCGCGGTGCGGATCACGAGCGGCAGCGCCACCTGTCCGTTCGTC
Source organism: Actinomycetota bacterium (assembly GCA_036277855.1). Taxonomy (GTDB): domain Bacteria; phylum Actinomycetota; class UBA4738; order UBA4738; family HRBIN12; genus DASSJM01. The sequence continues at coordinate 886 of DASUMC010000021.1, read as the reverse complement.
ATGTACCGGGTCTTGGCGATCTGGTTCGCGATCAGATCCCAGCACACGGCGACGAAGTCGCTGAACATCAGCTCGGCCACCGGGCGGAGCCCGTTCATGGCCGCGCCCATGATCGCTCCGATGATCGCCTGCTCCGAGATCGGCGTGTCGCGGACGCGTCGGGGCCCGAACCGTTCGAACAGGCCCTCGGTCGTCTTGAAGACACCGCCGGCCGCCGCGACGTCCTCCCCGATGAAGTACACGCTCGGGTCGCGCTCCATCTCCTGCGCGATCGCCCGGCTGACCGCCTCCCGATAGGTCAGCTCCGCCACGCGGACCCCCCGTCGGCCCAGAGCTCGGTGCCGAGCGCCTCGGGGTCGGGATAGGGCCCCGCCTTCGCCTCCTCGGTCGCCCGATCGACGAGCTCGAGCGCCTCCCGCTCGATACGATCGATCGCATCGGCCTCGACGCCGGACGTGAGCAACCGGTCGCGATGGGCGGGGATCGGATCGCGGGCGAGCCATGCCTCCACCTCGTCGGCGGGGCGGTACTTGGCGGGATCGGCGCGCGAATGCCCCCCCTGCCGGTACGTCTTGGCCTCCACCAGCGAGGGGCCGCCGCCCTCTCGGGCGCGCTCGACCAGGCGTGTCGCGGTCTCGTACACGGCGTCGACGTCGTTCCCGTCGACGATGACCGGCTCGAGCCCGTAGGCACTCGCCCGGTCGGCGGCGGGGTTGGCGACGGCCGTCACGTCCCCGATCGCCGTGTATTCCATGTACAGATTGTTCTCGCAGACGTACACGACCGGGAGCCGCCAGACCACGGCGAGGTTCAGGGCCTCGTGGAAGGCGCCGATGTTCGTCGTCCCGTCCCCGAAGAAGCACACGACGACCTGACCCGTCTCCCG
>DASUMC010000020.1:0-9921 GCA_036277855.1 Actinomycetota bacterium | reverse complement strand
GCGCTCTCGACCGCCGGTCGGATCCGATCGCGCGCGTCCTGCACGCCCGCCCCGGGCAGCCCGGTCAGGGTGAGCGATGGGAGTCCGCGACCGACGTGCGCCTCGACGGCGACGAGGTGGCCGCGGACGCCGACGACGGTGACGCCGTTGACGCGTCCGTACACGGTTGGCCGACCCTAGCGGCAACCACCGACACCTAGAACGCGTCCTCGAAGATCTCGACGTCCGCGCCGCGCGCACTGAGCCAGACGCTCGCGACGTCGAAGCGCACCCGGGCGTGCTCGAACGCGTTCCCTTGCAGGAACGCGTCCGCGAGGCTCCTGAGCTTCCTGCGCTTGGCCCGCGTCACCGCCTCGTAGCCGCCACCGAACGCGGCCCCCGAGCGCGTCTTCACCTCGCACACGACCAGCAGGTCCCGGCGCACGATGATGAGGTCGAGCTCGCCGAGGCTGCAGCGCCAATTGCGCGCGACCAGCGCGAACCCCCGCCGCTCGTAGACACGGAGCGCCGCGTCCTCGCCGATGCGACCTCGTTCCGAACGCCGGTCGGTCGTGGATCCGCTCACCAGGCGACGCTAGACCGCGTCGCCGACACCCCCCGGCACTCGACTCGCGGGAGGGACTCGAGGGGCGGCTCGGTTGCTACTCGGGGAGCTGCATCGTGTCCTCCTGACGCAGCTCCTCCACGTTCACGTCGTGGCGGGTCAGCACCCGCACGTTCGACACGAGACGGGCCGGGCGGTACATGTCCCACACCCAGGCATCGCCGAGCACCACCTCGACCCAGCCGTCCTCGCGCTGGTTCAGCTCGACCGTGTTCGCGAGGTAGAAGCGCCGCTCGGTCTCCACGACGTAGGCGAACATCGGGACGATGTCCCGGTACTCGCGGAACAGCTCGAGCTCGCGCTGCTCCTCGTACCGCTCGATGTCGTCTTCCTCGGGGTTCACGGCTCCTCCACCCTATCGCCGTCGTAGTAACCGGTCCGCAGACCCTTGAACGAGTACCGATGGATCGGCGACGGGCCGTGGCGCCTGATCGCCTCGCGGTGCTCGTCCGTCCCGTACCCCCGGTTGTGGTCGAACCCGTACGCGGGAAACCTGCGGTGGTAGCGATCCATCATCCGGTCCCGGGTCACTTTGGCCACGATCGAGGCGGCCGCGACCGACGCGGTGACCGCGTCTCCCTTCTTGATCGACAGGTTGGGGATCCCGAGCCGTTTCACCGGGAAGCCGTCGGTCAGGACGTAGTCCGGTGCGACCGACAGCGTGGTGATGCACCGACGGAGCAGCCAGACGTTGGTCTTGTGCAGGCCCCGCCGGTCGATCCGCGTCGGCGTACACCGGCACACGGAACGAGCCACGGCGTGGCCCACGATGCGCTCGAAGGCCGCGTCGCGCTGGGGCGCGGTCAGAACCTTCGAGTCGTTGATCCCCTCCAGGTCGAACTCCACGGGCAGGATCACGGCGGCGGCGACGAGCGGCCCCGCGAGGGCCCCGCGGCCCGCCTCGTCGACGCCGGCGATCAGGCGGAAGCCCTGCTCCCGCAGCCCGCGCTCGTAGCGCCCGAGGTCCAGGACTAGTGGATCCACCCGGCCCTCGACGGTGGCCACACGATCGCGAACGCCCTCCCCACGACCTTGTCGACCGGGACGAACCCGAGGCCGAACCGCGAATCGTTCGAGTTGAGCCGGTTGTCGCCTAGGACGAACAGCGACCCCTCCGGAACCCTCACCGGGCCGTAGTCCCTCGTGTCGACCGCCCCCTTCAGGTAGGGCTCGTGGATCCGGACCCCCTCGACGAACAGTCTCCCGTCCCGCAGCTCGACCGTCTCACCGGAGAGCCCGATCACCCGTTTGATGAAGTCCTCGTGCTCTGGCCGTTCGATGCCGAGCGTGCTGGACAACCAGTGGACGAACCCGCCGATGATCCCGCGATCCGGGCCGGGGCGCCCCTGCGGGTCCGAGAACACGATGACATCGCCGCGATCGGGACCGTACACCACCTTCTGGACGAGCACGCGGTCCCCCGGGTCCAGCGTGGGCTCCATCGAGCCCGAGGGGATGAAGAAGGCCTGGACGACGAAGGTCTTGAGGACGATCGCGACGGCCAGCGCGACCGCGAGCAGGATCGGGAGCTCGCGCAGGAACGACCCGTGTTCCTCCTGCTCGGCGGGCCGAGGCTTCGAGAGCGTGAACCCGCCGACGGGCCCCTCGGAGCCCGACGGGCGCTCGGTCACCGACTAGCCCTGGAGCCCTGTCTCGGTGGGCTCGGTCTGGGCCATCCCGCCGTCCGACGCCGCGGCCGCGGGTCCTTCCTGCGCCGAGGTCTCGACTGCCGGAGCTTCGGCCGCGCCGGTCTCGACGTCCGGAGCTTCCGTCTCCGGCCCACCGGCGTCGGTCGTGTTCGACGGGTCGACCTGATCGTCGGCCCCATCGGCGGAACCGTCATCGGCGGCGGCGCCTGGCGCGGCGCGTTCGGCCTCGGCCGCCGCGATCGCCGCCAGCTCCTCGTCGCCGAGCCGGCGCTCGCGGATCCGCGCCTTCTTGCCTCGGCGCTCGCGAAGGTAGTAGAGCTTGGCCCGGCGTACGTGGCCGCGCGACACGACCTCGAGCTTGCCGATCGACGGCGAGTGCAGCGGGAACGTTCGCTCCACGCCCACGCCGAACGAGATCTTCCGGACGGTGAACGTCTCCTGGAGGCCGCCGCCCTGACGCCGGATGACGACGCCCTGGAAGACCTGGATCCGCTCCCGGCCCGCCTCGACCACCCGAACGTGCACCTTGACGGTGTCCCCGGGCCGGAACTCGGGCAGGTCCGTGCGCAGATAAGGGGCGTCGACGAGGTCGGTCTTGTTCATGGCGGGAGGGCCCATGGTAACAGGGGGGTGCAGGGGGCTCACGGTCAGCGTTCGAGCAGGTCGGGTCGGTTGCGGCGGGTCTTCTCGAGGGCGGCCTCGCGACGCCAGCGCTCGATCTCCCGATGGTTGCCCGAGAGCAGTGTCTCGGGAACGCGCATCCCACGGAACTCCGCCGGACGGGTGTAGTGGGGATGGTCGAGGACGCCCCCGTCGCCGAACGAATCCTGTTCGTGCGACTCCCCGCGGCCGATGACCCCGGGAACCAGGCGCGTCACCGCCTCGAGCACCACCAGGGCCGGGACCTCCCCGCCCGCGACGACGTAGTCGCCGATCGAGAGCTCCTCGGCCGGCAAGCCCTCGACGACGCGCTCGTCGACGCCCTCGTAGCGCCCGCAGATCAGCACCAGCCAGGGTTCGACGGCGAGTTCGCGTGCGAGGTCCTGATCCAGCCTCCGCCCGGCCGGCGACAGCAGGAGCGTTCGTCGGACGCCCGCACCGAGCGACTCGACGGCGGTGAACACCGGCTCGGGCTTCAGCACCATCCCGGGCCCGCCGCCGTACGACTCGTCGTCCACCTGGCGATGCTTGTCGGACGTGCTGTCACGCAGGTCGTGCACCCGTACGTCCAGGATGCCGGCCTCGATCGCCCGCCCGAGCAGGCTCTCGCGAAGCGGGCTCTCGAAGATGCCGGGGAAGATCGTGACGACGTCGATCCGCACGGCCGCAGGCTAGCGCGAGCGGGGCCGTGTGCCACGGCACGTGGCGATGCTCAATCGGGTGCCGTCAAGCCCGGGATCTCGCGGACGACGATCCGCTTCGCGTCCATGTCCACATCGAGGATCACATCCCTCAGGACCGGGACGAGCGTCTCGACGCCGCCGTCGTCGACCGCCGACCAGACGTCGTTGGCCGCGGTGTGGATCACCTCGCGAACGGCCCCGAGTGCGCGGCCCGCGTCGGTGTCGATGGCGCAGCCGACGATCCGGTGATCCCACCACGAGCCCGCGGGCAGCTCGGGGGACCACGATTCGGGGACGACGAGCAGGGCCGTCTGCAGGGCCTCCGCCTGCGCGCGGTCATCGACGCCGCGGAACCGAACCAGGAGACGGTCCTTGTGCGTCCGGGACGACTCGACGGTCAGCGTCCGGCCGTCCTCGAGCCACACCGTCGCCCCGTCGTCGAAGCGCCCGGGGACCTCGGAGATCACGAGGACGGCGACCTCGCCGGTCACGCCGTGCGCCCGTGTGATCCGGCCGACCACGACGGTCGGCTCGCGCATCATCCCTTCCTCGCCGTGGTCCGCGGGTCGCGCGTCAGTCGGCGATCTCGACGCCGGTGTGGTGGATCCCCGCCCGCGTCCCGGCGGCCTTCATCACGATCCTGATCGCGCGGGCGGTGCGGCCGCCGCGACCGATGACCTTGCCCATGTCGTCCTGCGCGACGCGGAGGGTGAGCAGCACGCCGCGTTCGTCGTCGATCTGCTCGACCCGGACGGCGTCGGGATCGTCGACCAACTCGCGCGCGAGGTAGTCGAGGAGATCCCCCATGGTTCCCGGCATGTTCTCGGGCATGTTTCTCCGGCAGGGCTCAGGAGGCCCGCGCGGCCTTCGGGGCCTTCTTCTCGGAAGCGAAGCGCTCCCAGATGCCGACCTTGGTCATCAAGACCCTCACGGTGTTGGAGGGCTGCGCCCCGACCCGGAGCCAATGCAGCGCACGCTCCTCGTCGATCTCGATCACCGAGGGGTCGTCCATCGGCTGATACCTGCCGATGTTCTCGATGAACCGGCCGTCGCGGGGGCTCCGCTGGTCGGCGACGACGACCCGATAGAAGGGACGCTTCTTCGCCCCCAACCGCTTCAACCTGATACGAACCGACATGTTCCCCGACTCCTCACCGATGGACTCCTAACCGATGCACTCTCAACCGACCCCCGGGAGGTTCGGCATCCCCGGGAGCCGGGGCATGCCCTTGCCGCCCAGCATGCTCTTCATCATCTTCCTCGCCTGCTCGAACTCCTTGAGCAGCGCGTTGACCTCCGCGGTGGTCACGCCCGACCCGCGCGCGATCCGCGAGCGCCGGGACCCGCCGATGATAGCTGGATTCTGCCGCTCCTCCCTGGTCATCGACTGGATGATGGCCTGGGCTCGGCCGAGCTGACCCTCGTTGACTTCGAGGTCCTTGAGCGCGTTCTTGCCCCCGGGGACGCCCGGAAGCATCGCCAGGAGATCTTGGAGGGGGCCGAGCTTGCGGAGCGCCTGCATCTGGACGAGGAAGTCCTCGAGCGTGAACCTGGCCGAGAGCATCTTCTCCGCGGTCTCGGCCGCCTGCTCCTGATCCAGGTTCTCCTGCGCCTTGTCGATCAGGGACAGGACGTCGCCCATCCCCATGATCCGTGACGCCATCCGGTCGGGGTAGAACGGCTCGAGGTCTTCGGGCCGCTCTCCCGTCCCCGCGAAGAAGACGGGCTTGCCCGTCACCGCCGTGATCGAGAGCGCCGCGCCCCCGCGCGCGTCTCCGTCGATCTTCGTCAGCACGAACCCGCTGGTGTCCACCTCGCGCATGAAGGCGCGAGCCTGGACCACCGCGTCCTGACCGGTCATCGCGTCGCAGGCCATGACCACGTGATGAGGATCGATCGCGTCCTTCACGCGCCGGGCCTCACGCATCATGTCCTCGTCGACGTGCAGGCGCCCTGCCGTGTCGACGATCACGACATCGTGACCCTCGCGTCCGGCGTGCTTGACCCCGCCCTTCGCGACCTTGACCGCGTCCCTGCCGTCCGAGACCACGTCCACGCCGATCTCGCGCCCGAGGGTGAACAGCTGTTCCACCGCGGCCGGACGCCACAGGTCGGCGGCGACGAGCAGCGGGCGCTTGCCCTTGGACTTGAGGTGGAGCGCGATCTTCGCGCACGCGGTCGTCTTCCCCGAGCCCTGCACGCCGGCCATCATCACGACGGCCGGTCTGACGGATGGCAGGGTGAACGCCACCTGCGTGCCACCCATGGTGCTCTGGAGCTCGTCACGCACGACCTTGATCACCTGCTGGGCCGGCGTGAGGCTCTTCATGACCTCTTCGGACAGCGCGCGATCGCGGACTCGGGCCAGCAGGTCGTCGGCGACCTCGGCCGAGACGTCGGCCTCAAGCAACGCCACGCGCATCTCGGCGAGCGCGCCGTCCACCTGCTTCGGGTGGAGCTTGCCGCGTGAACGCAGCCGCTTGAAGATGCCGTCGAGCCGGTCGGTGAGGGTGTCGAACATCGAGGACCAGGTTACGACCCGGCCGGCGAGGGCTCGGGAGGTCCCTCGAGGACCCGTTCGACGGTCCGCAACAACTCGGTGGGGGGGAAGGGTTTGGTGAAGTACTCGTCGGCGCCGAGCGACAGGACGAACTCACGTCCCTCCTCGCCGGTCGCGGTGATGATGATCACGCGGATGCTGCGGGTCGCCTCGTCGCCCTTGAGCTCGGCGAGCACGTCCGCGCCGCTCGTCCCGGGGATGTTGAGGTCGAGGAACATGATGTCGGGCGACCGCTCGCGCACCATCGACAACGCCGTCTTGCCGTCGGACGCCTCGCGCGTGTCGAACCCCGCGTTCTCCAGGATCAGCCGCATCGCCTCGCGCATCGTCGGGTGATCCTCGACGATCAGGATCTCGGCCCTGGACATGGTCAGCCCCCCAGGAGGCGGGCGGCGAACGCCTCGCCGTCGAAGGGCTCCAGATCCCCGACGCTCTCGCCGGTGCCGACGACCTTGACCGGCACCCCGAGCTGATCGCGCACCGCCAGGACGACTCCCCCCTTCGCCGTGCCGTCGAGCTTCGTCAGCGCCACGCCCGTGACCTCCACCGCCTCGGTGAAGGCCCGGGCCTGCGCGATCCCATTCTGACCCGTCGTGGCGTCCAGCACGAGCAGCGTCTCGTCGGGCGATCGCCCTACGGCCTTCTCGATCACGCGGCGGACCTTCTTCAGCTCCTCCATCAACGGCTGCTTCGTGTGCAGTCGGCCGGCGGTGTCGACGATCAGCACGTCCGACCCTCGCGCCCGCGCCGCCTGCACCGCGTCGAACGCGACCGCCCCCGGGTCCGCTCCCCGCTCCTGGCGGACCAGGTGCGCCCCAGCGCGCTCGGCCCAGACGCCGAGCTGCTCCGACGCCGCCGCGCGGAACGTGTCCGAGTTCGCGATGCTCACCCGCTTCCCCTGGCTCGACAGCCGAGCCGCGAGTTTGCCGATCGTCGTCGTCTTGCCGGAGCCGTTGACCCCGACCACCAGCACCACCCCCAGGCCCTCGGTCGGCAGCTCGAACGACGAGGACGCTCCCAGGATCGATCGGATCTCCTCGCCCACGAGCGCCGAGGGGTCGTCGCCCTGCCCGAAGCGTGCCCGGACGTCGCCGACGATCCGAGCGGAGGTCGACGGGCCGACGTCCGCGCCGATGAGCAGCCCCTCGAGCTTGCTCCACGGGTCCTGGACCCCGGCCCCGAACGCGGATCGGATCCGCCCCGCGAGCCCGGGGCCGGGCGCTCTGGGGGGAGCGGTGGTGGCGGCGTTCGGCCGATCGCCGGTCGCGACGCCGCCGCGACCACGGGCTGGTGGCGTCGTGCCCGGAGCCGGTCGCCGTCGCGACAGGACCACGCCGAGGACGAGGCCGACCACGACGAGGCCCACGATGACCGCGACCAGGAGTTCCACGGTGGCGGCCGGCTACCGGACGGCGTCGGGCGCGGAGGCCACGACGCTCGCGCCGGCCTCACCTGCGCTGCCGCTCCCCGCCGGCGTGTCGATCCGCTGGGCGAGCACCTTGGACGTGCCCTCCTTGGACATCGACACGCCGTACATCATCCCGGCGACCTCCATCGTGCGCTTCTGGTGCGTCACGACGAGCACCTGCGCGTCCCTCGCGAAGCCCTCGATCAGGCCGATGAACCGGTGCAGGTTGACGTCGTCGAGCGCCGGCTCCACCTCGTCCATCAGGTAGAAGGGGCTCGGGCGCGCCTTGAAGATCGCGAACAGGAACGCGAGCGCCGTGAGTGCGCGCTCGCCGCCCGAGAGCAGCGAGATGCGCCTCACCCGCTTGCGACCCGGGCGCGCCTCGATCTCGATCCCGGTCGAGAGCGGGTCACCCGGCTCGGTGGAGACCAGCCGGCCCTCGCCGCCAGGGAACAGCTCGCCGATCAGGCGCTCGAACTCGGCGGCCACGTCACGGTAGGCGGCCTCGAACGTCGTCACGATCTCGGTCTCGATCCGCTGGATCACCTCGAGCAGGTCCCGGCGTGCCCTGCGGACGTCGTCCAGCTCGCGGTGCAGGAAGTCGTGGCGCTCCTGCAGGGCCTCGAACTCGCCCCCGGCGAGCAGGTTCACGCGCCCGAGCAGGGCCAGCCGCCGCTGGACGAGCTCGGCCGAGCGCTCGAGCCCGCGAACGGTGTCGTCCTCGGACAGCTCGGTCATCGCGTCGTGCGGCTCGCGCTGGTGACCCTCCCGCAGCACGCGCTCGGCGTCGCGGATCCGGCGCTCGAGGTCGCCGCGCGAGCGGTCTTCGTCCTCGTACGTCTCGCGGAGCCGCTCGAGCTCGGTCGAGGCCTCTCGCCACAGACGGTTCAGCTCCGCCTCGTCGTCGGTGGCCGCCCGCTCGGCGGCCGAGGCGGCCGACCGTGCCGCGGTCCCCGCCTCCATCGCCGTCTCGGCGGCGGCCAGCCGGCGCTCCGCCTCGCCACGCGAGCGTGTCGCCTCATCGGCCCGGGCGCGCAGCGTGTCGGCGTCCTGCGCCGCCAGGCTTTCGCGCTCGGCGCGGACGGACGACAACCGCGTCTGGATCCGGTCGCGCTCGCGGCGGAGCGTTTCCACGGCGACCCGGGCCTGGATCGGGGGCTCGGGCGTCTTCGGTAGCTGGGGGAGCTCGTGGGTCACGTGCTCGGCGGCCGCGAGGTTCTCGCGCCAGGCGGCGGCCGCGTCATCCATCCCGGCAAGCCGTTGCGTGAGGATCTCCTCCTGCTCGCCCACCGAGGAGAGCTCTCCGTCGATCCTCGCGATGCGCTCGGCGGCATGCGTGATCCGGGCGTCCGCTCCCTCGATCGCCTCCGCGAGCTCGGCCAGCTCCCCCGATATCGCGTCGAGCCTGGCGCGTCGCGGCTTCAGCGCGGAAACCGACCTTGCCAGATCGCGCTCCACGACCGCGAGCTCCCGGCGCACCTCCTCGGCGCGCGAGTCCGCGGTGATCGTCGTGCGGATCAGGGCGGGTCCCACGAGCACGCCGTCGGGCGTGACGAACGACGCCTTGGGGTGCTCGGCGTGCTTGGCGGCCGCCTCCTCCAGCGTCTCGGCCAGGTAGATGTCCCTCAACAGGGTCGAGGCCAGCCCCCGCACCGACGGGTCCGCGTCGACGATCGAAAGGAGCGTTCGCTCGCCCGAGAGCTCGAACGCGGCGGGCCCGCCACCGGTCACCGCGAACGTGGCCCCCTCGCCGCTGGGGGCGTCGGCGAGCGCGCGCCCGGCGTCCTCGTACACGACGGCGTCGGCGAGCGAGCCGAGCCCCGCTCGAAGCGCGCGGTGCCAGCCGTCGGCCGCACGGATCAGACGGCCGAGGAGACCGACCCCGCGGCCGGAATGCCGCTCGAGGAAACGGGAGCCCGGCGTGCGCTCGAGGTCGTCGAGCCGGGCTCGAAGTACGTCGCGGCGCAGCTCGAGGCGGCGCAGACCCTCCTCGAGCTCTGCCACCGTGTCCGAGAGCCCGTGCCGCTCGCCCTCGAGCTCGGACCGGCGATCGCCGAGCGGCGCCGTGGAGGCGTCCAGGCGCTCGACGTCGGCCGCGAGCGCCTCGCGTTCGGTCTCGCCGGCCGTCCCGCGTTCCCGGATCTGCCCGAGCGACTCCTCCAGCCTGGAACGCTCCCGGTCGTGCGAGGCGAGCGAGCGGCGGAAGGTCTCCATCTCGGCGCGGTGGGCGGCCGCCTCCTCGGCGAGGCGCCGGCGCTCGTCCTCGGCATCGCGCCTGGCCTCCGCCGCCGAGGCGAACGCCGACTCCGCCGCATCGAGCTCCCGACCGCGCCCCTCGAGCTCCTCCGCCGTCTCGG
>DASUMC010000019.1:0-9880 GCA_036277855.1 Actinomycetota bacterium | reverse complement strand
GAGCTCCTCGAGATCGGCCACCAGCAGGATCGTGTCGAGCAGGTTGTCCAGGTTGGTCCGCGCCTTGGCGGAGACGTCGACGAACTCGACCGTCCCGCCCCACTCCGACGGGACGAGCCCCTGCTCCACGAGCTGCTGCCGGACGCGAGTGGGGTCCGCCTCCGGCTTGTCGATCTTGTTCACGGCGACGAGGACCTGGACGCCGGCGGCCCTCGCGTGGTCGAGCGCCTCGATCGTCTGCGGCTTCACACCGTCGTCGGCGGCGACCACGAGGACGGCGATATCGGTCACCTGCGCGCCCCGAGCACGCATCGCCGTGAACGCCTCGTGCCCCGGTGTGTCGATGAAGGTGACCTCGCGTCCGTTCGTGTGCACCTGGTACGCGCCGATGTGCTGCGTGATGCCGCCGAACTCCTGGGAGACGACGTCGGTGCGCCGGATGGCATCGAGCAGCAGGGTCTTCCCATGATCGACGTGGCCCATGATCGTGACGACGGGCGCCCTGGGCTCGAGCCGGCTCTCGTCGACCTCCTCGTCCGGCTCCTCCTCCTCTTCGACCCCGACGATCTCGGCCTCGTATCCGAGCTGGGCGGCGAGCAGGCCGAGCGCGTCGTCGGACAACGACTGCGACGCCGTGGCCATGTCGCCGAGCGAGAAGAGGATCTTCACGATCTCGGCGACGCCCCGGCCCGTCTTGTCCGCCACGTCCTGGGGGGTCGACCCATGGACGAGCTTCAACGCCGGCAGGGAGGGGCCCGCGGGTTCGGGGGCAGGCGGGGGTTCGACGCTGGGAGCAGCCTCGGGCGCGGGGGACGGGGGCTCGGGCTCGGCGACCGGGGCCGACTTGGGGGCGGCCGGCGGCGTCTCGGGCTCGAGGACCTCCTTCCTCTTCCTCGGTCGCGACTTGGGAAGTGGTTCCTCGACGGCCTCCTTGATCTTGGCCTCGGGGACTGCCTTGCCCCCCGAGGCTCGGAGCCGGGGCACGGCCTGATCGGGGACCGACGAGGAGGCCGTGAGGCCGTCGATCCCCATCTCTTTCAGCGACGCGAGCAGCTCCTTGCTCGCGACACCAAGCTCTTTGGCGAGTTCGTGAACCCTCAACGATCCAGCTCCCCCTCGATGTCCGTCCTAAGCGTAGCGGCTCCGTGCTCGTCCAGACCGGTCCGGAGCCCACGCGCGAGCGCTCCCCGCGTCAGGGCGGCCTCCACGCACGAACGCCGGCGATGCACGTACGCCCCCCTGCCCGGTCCCGAACCGCTGGGGTCCAATCGGACCGAGCCTTCCGCCCCAACGTTCAGTCGCAGAAGGTCCGCCTTGGGTGCACGCCCCCTGCACCCGACGCACGTCCGCACCGGAACGTGCGCCGCCACGGCTACGCCTCCGCCTTCTCCTCCGCCGGCTCGACCGCGTGGACCACCAGGGTCTCCCCCGCACCGTCGGTCGTCGCGGCCGGCTCACCGTCGACGGTGCCTGCATCCGACCCGTCGTCGGGCGCGGCCGAGTCGCCCCCGGACACGGTTCCCGCCGGCTCGCCGTCGGGGGCCTCGACCTCGGCAGCCGGGACCGACACCACCGGTGCAACCACCGGCCGAGGTCCTCGCTGCTCGTCGACGAACTGCGTCTCGCTCTTGATGTCGATCCGCCACCCGGTGAGCCGAGCGGCGAGCCGCGCGTTCTGCCCCTCTCGCCCGATCGCCAACGAGAGCTGGTAATCCGGGACGATCACGAGCGCGGTCTGGGTCTCGGGGTCCACCCGCGCCTCGCGAACCTTCGCCGGCTGCAGCGCGTTCGCGACGAAGGTCGCGGGGTCCGCGCTCCAGGGCACGACGTCGATCTTCTCGCCGCGCAGCTCGGTCACCACGTTGCGGACACGCGAGCCCTTCGGCCCGACGCACGCGCCCACCGGGTCGACCGCCGGCTCGTTGGACGAGACCGCGATCTTCGAACGGTGCCCCGGCTCGCGAGCCACGGCCTTGATCTCGACGATCCCCTCGGCGATCTCGGGCACCTCGAGCTCGAACAGCTTCTTGAGGAGCCCGGGGTGGGTCCGGGAGACGACGATCTGCGGCCCCTTGCTCCCCTTGCGCACCTCGGTGATGTAGCCCTTGAGCCGCTCGCCGTTGCGGTAGGGCTCGCTCGGCACCTGCTCGGCCTGCGGGAGGAGCGCCTCCACCTTGCCGAGGTCGAGCAGCGTGTACCGTCGCTCCGACTGCTGGACGATTCCGGTCACGACGTCGCCCTCGCGGCCGGCGAACTCCTCGTACGTCATCTCGCGTTCGGCGTCGCGGAGCTTCTGGAAGATCACCTGCTTCGCCGTCTGCGCGCCGATGCGGCCCTTGAACTCGTCGGTGACCGGGACCTCCTGCTCGGACAGGACCTTGGTCTCGACGGTGGTCTCGCCCTCCTCGTCCTCGTGCTCGATCCGCTCGAGTTGCTGGATCCAGACGCGGAGGTCGCCGTTCTCCGGGTCGATCTTCGAGCGCACGCCGAAGATCTCCTCGTCGAGCTCCGGGTGCTGCTGCTTCCACCACGACTTGTAGGCGGATGCCATCGCCTCCTCGAGGCCCTCGAGGATCGTCTCGAACGCGATCCCCTTCTCCCGCTCGAGCTCCCGCAGCGCCGCGATCATCTCTTGGTTCATGACCTGCTCCCTGCCTTCTTCCACTCGAAGACGGTCCTCGCCGAGGCGATGCCGTCGTAGGGGACGCGCAGCTCTCCACCGTCGGACGCGATGACGATCGCTTCCGCATCGGCCGAGACCAGCGCGCCCTCGTGGACCCTGACACCGTTCACCGGCTCCACCGTCTTCACCTTCACCCGTTGCCCGACGCTCCGTTCGAAGTGCCGGGGCTCGCGGAGCGCCCGCTCGAGCCCGGGCGAGCTCACCTGGAGCTCGTACGGACGATCCGGCTCGAACCCCTCGAGGTCGAGCCGTCGTGACAGCCGCTGGGACGTCGCCGCGATCGTGTCCAGGTCGACGCCGCCCCCTTGGTTCCCGCCTGCCCCCTGGTCCCCGCTCGCCCGCTCGTCCCCGCCCGCCCGGTCCACCATCACCCGGAGGATCCGGCGACCGCCCTCTCGGCCGAAGGAGACCTCCCACAGCTCCAGTCCGGCAGCCTCCACGACCGGCCGGACCAGATCGCCGACCTCGTTCTCGCGCACCCCGAACGACCCCTTCGAAAGAAAAAGTGGGCGCGAGCCCACTTCCGGGTGACCTTCGCTTGCGTTTCTCCTGCTCAGTATACCCGACGCGGATGGCTCCCAAGCACGGATGCGTGCCTCAGAGCGCCCGGCGCTGCCCGTCCGGGGTGCTCCAGTGGTCCCGCGCGGCCATCCGGCGGACCAGGCGCGAGTCGTCCCAGGCTCGATGCAGTCGGATCCCGAGCTCGCGGCACACGGCCTCGACCTGCTCCACCGTCTCGAACTCGTCCCGCACCCACAGGCCCGTCACGTCGATGAGCACGAGGTCCCAGGTCCGCAGGCCGACGTGCTGCGCGACCGCCTCCACCTCCGGCCGCAACTTGACGAACTCCCGGAGACCGCTCGGCGCCCTCATCGACGCGCCCCCATTCTGCCCATCGTCCACCCTAGGGCGCGGTCGCGAGCAGGTCCATCGCGGCGCGGGCGGACTCGGCGAGAGGGGCCTTCGATCGTTCTCCGGTCGCCCGCAGCTTGAGGTCGGCCGTCCCGGCCTCGACGCCCCGCTTCCCGATCACGACCTGCACCGGGCACCCGATCAGGTCGGCGTCGGCGAACTTCACGCCCGCGGTCTGCTCGCGGTCGTCGATCGCAGCGTCCACGCCGGCGTCGAGCAGCTCGCGGTAGATGCGCTCGGCCTCCACGACCACGCGTTCCTGGTCCCGGTTGGCGAGCACGACCACGACCTCGAACGGCGCGAGCGCCTTCGGCAGACGTAGGCCCATCTCGTCGTGGAACTGCTCGACCGCGGCGGCGAGGACGCGTGAGATGCCGATGCCGTGGCTCCCCATCTGGTACAGCCGCTCCGAGCCATCCTCGTCGACGAACGTGGCCCGCAGGGGAGCCGAGTAGCGCGTCCCCAGCTGGTAGATGTGACCCACGACGATCGAACGACCGATCCGGAGCTCGCCACCATCGATCGGGCAGCGGTCGCCCTCGCGCAGGGCGATCACGTCCTCGTATCGATCGACGCGGAAGTCCCTCGTGACGTTCGCACCGGTGACGTGGTACTCGGCCTCGTTGGCCCCGGTCACCCAGTCGCCGCCGCCACGTACCGAGTGATCCGCGAGGATCGTCACGTTCTCTCCAAGACCCTGCGGGCCGACGTAGCCCTTCGCGAGCCCTCGGGCCGCGAAGTCGGCGTCATCGAACCGACGGACCGGCGCCGGGAACAGCAGACGCTCCACCTTGGCCTCCTCCACCTCCCGGTCGCCGGGGAGCAGGACCGCGACGATCTTGCCGCCCGCGTCGAACAGCATCGTCTTCAGCGTCCGTTCGGCTGGCACGTCGAGCAGCTTGGAAACCGCGTCGATCGTCGCCGCGTCGGGCGTGTGGACCTTCTCGAGCGGCGCCGCGCCGTCCGCGGACGCGGGTTTGGGCGGACGCGGGGTCGCGGCCTTCCAATCGGCCAGGTAGTCGCCGTTCACGCACTCGACGAACAGGTCCTCGCCCACGTCCGCGCGCGCCATGAACTCGTGGTTCACGCCCCCGCCGATCTGTCCCGGCTCGGCCTCGACCACGACGTACGACAGACCGCACCGGTCGAACACCCTCCGGTACGCCGACAGCATGACGTCATAGGAGGCCGCCATGCCCTCCTCGTCCCGGTCGAACGTGTAGGCGTCCTTCATCAGGAACTCGCGACCACGCAGGAGACCGAACCTCGGGCGGAACTCGTCCCGGTACTTCCACTCGATCTGGTAGAGGTTCACAGGAAGGTCTCGGTACGAGGGAAGGTCCCGGGCGACGAGCTCGGCCACGACCTCCTCCTGCGTGGGGCCGAGGAGTAGCTCCCGCTCGTGCCGGTCCCGGAGCCGGAAGAGCGTCTCGCCGTACAGGTCCCACCGGCCGGTCGCTTTCCACGGTTCGGCGGGCAGCAGGATCGGCATCCGAAACTCCTGCGCGCCCGAGGTGTTCATCTCCTCGCGGACGATCCGTTCGATCTTGCGGATCGACCTGAGACCGAGCGGCAACGTGGTGTAGACGCCCGCGGCGACCTGCCGCACGAACGCCGCGCGCAGGAGGAGCCGATGCGACGCGATCTCCGCCTCGGCGGGATCGTCACGGAGCGTCGGCGCGAACACGTCCGAGAGCCTCATGGAGGCTCAGGATACCGGTCGCGATCGGGCCCTAGGTGTCGGTGACGACGCTGATGAACTGCTGCCACTGCGTCGCGGTTGACGCGTACTGATTGAAGGTCGCGACGTTCTGACCGTCCAAGGGGTCACGGTTGATGGCGGTGAAGTCACCCCAGCGCTCTGGCCCCTGGAGGGCGTCGTAGGTCGTCAACCCGGCGTGCACGAGGAGCTGCGTCGCGGCGGTCGAACCCGGAGGGATCGTGGCGACCCAGGCGGAGAGGAACTCCGCGTGCGGCGCGCTCCCCCGACTGTACGTCACGAAGAGCGTTCCGGTGGAATCGGTCGCCACGGTGGGCCATCCAACATCCACCTCCGGTGCCCCGACGATCCCCCTGCGCGCCACCACGGAGTTCTTGAGCATCGCGGCCGGGTCGATCTCGTACCAGCGGACGGCTGCCTCCGGGTAGGCCCCGGTCACGGTGTCCGGCTGGAAGTCCTTGAAGACCGTGTGCGCGGTGAAGAGCTGATTCCGATCGGCGTCGTAGAAGGCGTTGATGAAGCGGTGATCTCCCGCGTCCCACCAGAGATCGGCGTCGTTCGGATCACCTCCGCCCTGCGTCCCCAGTGGCGGGAACGATACCTTCCCCGTGCGCTTGGAAGCCCTCTTCAGGGCGAAGCCGGATGCCGTTGACTTGATCCGCCAGACCGTCAAGTAGTCGCGCTTCCCCCTCACGGGTTGGAAGGAGGTCAGCAGCTGCGGGCCGGGCGTCGAGCCCACGGTCTCGGCCGGCCGCAGCGTGAAGCCCTGGCGACCCTTGTCGTCCCGGGTCTTCGTTCCGGCGAACACCGTTGGCGAAGGCACCGGCTGGTTGCAGTCGTACAGCCCCACCTTGTCGATCGTCATCACCTGCGAGTACAGGAACCGAGCCGTTCCGGTCGGGAAGGTGAACATGTTCGTGGTGATCGTCACGTGCGTCTCGTTGAAACCGACCCCCGGATAGTCGGCCCACGCGGCAGTCGCCCCGGGGACCTGGTCCCCCTTGAACGACACCGCGCACCAGGTCGTGGGATCGCTCGCCGTCGCGTTCGGGATCGCGACCGTCACGATCCGAGAGAAACGCGGCGAGTTCTCCTGCACCAGATACACGAGCAGGAAGGTGTCGCGGTACTGGTCGTAGATCACTTTGGGGTCGAAGACGAACAGGCCGGTCGAGCTGACGTGAAGCTGGCTGAGCGCGATGGGCGCCACCACCTGGATGCCGTTTCGGTCATAGACGGCCATCTGGGTGTTGACGGCGGCGACGTAGAAGCTGTCGCCGAGGGCGCCGGTCGTGTCGGATGGCTTCGCGAAGGGATCGGCCAGCGCGTCGAACCCGGCTCCGACGACGAGCGGCACCAGGGGGCTCGATGCGCGGGCCGCGCCGGGCGCCGAGAGGAACGGCCGAGCCTGGCGCCCGAACACGTCGAACGACGTGGCCTTGCGGCTGGAGACGCCCGCGTCCCTCCCGTACACGATCGCTCGGGTCGCGGTTCGGCCCTGTGGTCGCCCCTCACGCCCCGCGGCGGCCGGTGAAGCGAGCATGCCGACGGCCATCGCGAGACTGATCAGCACGCAGAGCAACCTGTTGGACGTTCGCATCCCCGGTTCCCCCTTGCTCGGTGGCGCAACGCTACCCCACGCCCGGGAATCGAGTCGACCCAAGGCGACGGTGGGGGGACCGATCTCTCGGCGAGTCGCGGGTAGGGTACGGCTGCTTCTCACGGAACCCGGCGAAGGAGATCACGTGAGGGTCCGGCCCGATCGAGGATCGTTCGAACGCTCGGCCCGGGGCTTCGCGCTCGCGCCGGTGTGGACCGAGCTGCTGGCCGACGTGTCCACGCCGGTCGGCATCTTCGCCACGCTCGCGGGGGATGGGCCCGGCATCCTGCTCGAGAGCGTCGAGCGATCCGAGCGCTGGGGGCGGTATTCGTTCGTCGCCGGCGATCCCGCCGCGATCGTCGTGCTCGAACGGGAGGGGCTCCGCAACCTCGACGCGACGGGTCGGCTGGCGGTCGAGATGCCGAACACCGGGGATGCGCGGGCCGATCTCGTCGCGTTGGCCTCGTCCCTGCGGGCGCCGCGGGTCGCGGACCTCCCCTCGCTCACCGGCGGCCTGATGGGGTTCCTCTCGTACGAGGCGGCGGAGCTCCTGGACGGGCACCCGTTCCCGAGCGGCGATGCCCTCGGGCCCCCGATCGCGCTGATGCTGGCGGACCGCGCCGTCGTGTTCGACCACTGGCGGCAGCGCCTGCTCCTGGTTGCGCACGTCACCCCGGATGGCTACGACGTGGGCGTGGAGGCGCTGGAGGATCTGGCCGAACGGGTCTCGGCCCCGAACGCTCCGTCGCCAGAGCCCCTGCCGGGAACCATGGCCGACCTCGACTCCATGGGAGAACCCAACATGCCCGACGACCGCTACCGCGAGATCGTCCGAACGATGAAGGACCACATCTCGGCAGGCGACATCTACCAGGCCGTGCCATCTCGCCGTCTCGGGTTCCCGTGCGCCGGCGGGGGCTTCCCCGTCTACCGGAGGCTCCGCGTCACGAACCCCGCCCCCTACATGTTCTTCGTCCGGATGCTGGGACTCGAGCTCGCCGGCTCGTCACCCGAACCACTGGTGCGCGTTGAGGGACGGACGGTCACGAGCCGTCCGATCGCCGGCACGCGCCCGCGGGGAGAGACCGATCTCCGGGACCGACTGTACGAGCACGAGCTGCTCGCCGACCCCAAGGAGCGCGCGGAGCACGCGATGCTCGTCGACCTCGCCCGCAACGACCTCGGCCGCGTCTGCACGCCGGGGACCGTCCGCCCGAGCGAGCTGTTGTCGGTCGAGCGCTTCTCGAAGGTCATGCACATCGTGAGCACGGTCGAGGGCGAGCTCGCCGAGGGCGCCCACCCGCTCGACGCGCTCGCGGTGACCTTTCCCGCGGGGACGGTCACGGGCGCGCCCAAGCGCCGCGCGATGGAGCTGATCGCCGAGCTCGAGCCGACCGCTCGCGGTCCGTATGCGGGAGCGGTGGGCTACTGCACGTTCGCCGGCGACCTCGACTTCTGCATCACGATCCGGACTGCGGTGGTCGCCGACGGCGCGGCGTACGTCCAGACGGGTGCGGGGGTCGTCGCGGACTCCGACCCCGACGTGGAGCTCGCCGAGACCAACGCCAAGGCCGCGGCCCTGCTGCCCGCGATCGTCGACGCGGAGGCATCCGGCGCCGGGGAGGACGCGTGATCCTGGTCGTCGACCACTACGACTCGTTCACGTACAACCTCGTGCAGCTGCTCGAGACTTTGGGGACGACGACCGAGGTCGTGAAGAGCGACGGCGAGACCGCGGACGCCCTCGTCGCGCGCCGACCGGAGGCCGTCGTGCTGTCGCCGGGGCCGGGCCGACCCGAGGACGCGGGGTGTTTCACCGAGCTGCTGCGGATCCTCCCGGCGTCGACGCCGGTGCTCGGCGTGTGCCTCGGCCATCAGGCGATGGGCGTGGTCGCCGGGGCTCGCGTCGAACGCGCGACGCCGGTGCACGGCAAGGCGTCGCTCGTCTACCACGACGGCACCGGGATCTTCGCGGACGTCCCCAGCCCGTTCGAGGCCGGCAGGTACCACTCGCTCGTCGTGACCCGGGAGGGCTTCCCCGACGAGCTCGAACTGACCGCGTGGAGCGACGACGACCTCGTGATGGCGGCCCGGCACCGGACACTGCCGAGGATCGGGGTGCAGTTCCATCCGGAGTCGATCCTGACGCCGGACGGCCCCACGATCGTCCGGAACTTCCTGTCCATCGTGGGGTAGTTCCTCGAACGCGCCGAAGGCCGGAGCCGTGCGGCTCCGGCCTTTCGGGACTCCGTTCGCTAGGCGCCGAACGCGGGCCTCAGCTCTCCGCCCGGCATCTGCACGAACCCGGCAGGGATCTTCTCCACGCTCGCGGTCTCATCCACGTGGATCGGCGAGAACGGCCTCGGCTGGAGACCCGCCTTGATCAAACCCGGGACCTGTGTCGCCGGCTCGAGCGCGGTGGAGACCGCCTCGTTGGCCGAACGCGCGGGCGTCTTCGTGATGCCATCGGACCGGATCAGCGTCCCGACGGCGACCGCCGCGGTGACCATGACGATCGCGAACAACACGATCCAGGCGGCCTTCGGGGCTCGCCTGCCCCCTCCGAGCGTCTCGATCCTGGTGGCCATCGACCTCGCCTCCTTCGGTTCGTCCGGGCCACCGTAGGCCGGCGAGGTCGGAGGGTTCGGTGCCGCATGCCACCGGTGAGACGTGCTCAGGGTCACATGCGCGTTGCCTGCCGCCGGACGCGTCGACGCTCCTGGCGTGACGAGGTGCGGCCCTACGTCTCGGCCTCCGCCTCTCGCGCGACCGCGATCTTCCGGGCCTCCTCGATGACCCGCTCGACGAACCGGTCCTCGGGGATCTTGTCGACCACCTCGCCCTTCACGATGAGGAACCCCTGGCCCTTGCCGGCCGCGATCCCCAGATCGGCCTCCCGAGCCTCGCCCGGTCCGTTCACGACGCAGCCCATCACGGCGACGCGGATGGGGACCTTCAGCCCCTC